>JASFKF010000060.1:0-7518 GCA_050118775.1 Syntrophobacterales bacterium | reverse complement strand
CTTTGGGCAAACTTGCATGGCCTTGCCTCCCTCCTCATCAAGGAACGGCTAAGGTTCATTCCCCAGGACAAGTTGAGCCATGTTATTGAACAAGCCCTTATTTTTAGTCTGCGACAAGGTAGAGATCCAAGCCTAGAGTCTGACGAGGAGTAGTAATGAAGCATAGGAGAAGGTTGAAAATAATCGCCTTGTACCTGGGTATAACCGGTATTCTGCAAACTTCTCATGGGGCAGCAGCAGACAATGTTCAAACGCAACCTATGGGAGATTTTTTTGTGGTTAGAGCCGCAATGCGGCAGGTCAGTCTCACGGGCTACACCAGGGCGAGATACGTCATGGACATTGTCAGTGAAGAGGCTGGGCGCTGTGTCAGGGTTGTTGCAGACGTGGGAGACCAGATCAAGAAAGACGGCCTCTTTGCCGTGTTGGATACGACCTTTATAGATCTCTCCTTGAAAAAAAACCGAGTGGAGCAGGAGCGTCTAAAAAGCTTGATCGCATATAACGGCAAAGAAGTCCGCCGCTATGAGGAACTGGTTGAGCGAGAGACTGCTGCCCAGTCAACCCTTGACTCCCTGCAAAACAAACTGGATCAGGCGCAGTTCCAAATCCAGGCATTGCAAGTGCAGGAGGCTGAACTGAGAGAGCGGCAGAGTCGGCATCACATCAGAGTCCCTCCAGGCTGGTCCATAATCGAACGGACAGTAGAACCGGGCGAGTGGGTTTCAGTGGGGTCATCCCTGGGAAAAGCAGGGGACTTCCGTATTCTGATTGTGCCTTTTTCCATGTCGCCAGCGGAATATAGTGCCTTAAAAAAACTCAACAACAAAGTTGAGTTAGTCTTCCCGGATCTGGACGAAAAACCTCTTGCAGTAGAAGCTTCTCTGGAGCGCATCTCTCCTGCCTTCGACCCGGAAACTCGCAAGATAAATTTGGAACTTACCATATCCGGCAATCTTCCAGAGAAGCGAGGGGGGTTGCGCACCGAGCTCAGCCTCGAGATCCCTGATCCTTCGGGCGCTGTGCTTGTTCCGTCTTCGGCTGTTGCTGAGCGTTATGAAGAGTTCTGGCTGACGCGAGTAAACGGTGACAGAGTTCGCGTCCTTTTTTTGGGTGACGGACCGGACAACACTTACCGGGTGCGCTCACCTGAGTTGAGGCCCGGAGATAGATTAAAAGCCAAACCATAACAAAAGCTCATGAAACCTTTCTTTCGTTTTATCCTCCGGCAGACTGTCTTGGTCAACTTGCTATTCTTTCTGGCCATGGCCACAGGATTTTTTTCCCTCTTCGATTTGCCGGTGGAACGCTATCCAGATGTCCAGATGGGCAAGGTCCAGATCACCACAGTTTTGCCTGGTGCTTCTCCCGAAGAGATTGAGTCTCTAATCACCCGCGAGATTGAGGATGTATTAAACGACCTGGAGTCGGTGGAGTTCATCCGATCCACATCTTACCGAGAACGATCGATGATCATGGTTAAGTTCATCGACGACACGGACTATAACAGGCTTTATGAAGAACTCAGGATCAAGGTGCTCAGCATTTTGAACGAGCTTCCGCTGGGGATAGACCCACCAGAATTTACCCAGATTCGAGTGAGTGAGTGGCTTCCCGCCGTATCGATAAATCTCATCGGAGACCGCTCCAACCGAGCCCTCTCCCTGATGGCGGAAGAAATGAAACTCAATTTGCGCCAGATACCCGGGGTGAGAGAAGTTCAACTCAGTGGAGAATTCATTAGAGAATTCCAGGTATATCTGGATCCGCATTTGCTTAACAGGTATGGAATCACCTTCGATGAGGTAGCTAAAGCGCTCAGTGAGTCCAATATTTCTATACCTGCAGGTGATTATGCCGACAAGGCTGGTGAGTTCGTCATCGTAGTGGATGAGCGCTACCGTACCCGCAAGCAGATTGAAAATACCATAATTCGCCGTGATAGCGACGGCTCCTTTGTCACAGTAGAAGATGTAATGTCTGACGCTTATATGTCCTACCGTGACCCCTACGTCATTTCCTCGGTAAACGGCAAAGATTGTGTCACTTTAAGGGTTATCAAAACCGAAAAGGGAAATGCTCTCGACATTGTCCCAATGGTTGAAAAAATAGTGGAGCGCTTTCAGCCAATACTGGACAAAGAAAACGTAGAGGTTGTGCTGACACAGGACCAGCGGGTCTATATAGACGATTCCATTAAGACCCTTGGGATGAACCTACTGGTGGGGATTGGCTTGGTTAGCCTTCTCATTTATTTCTTTATGGGGCTACGCAATGCTATCCTCACCATGGTTGGGATTCCCTTCTCTTTCCTGGTTACTATGATAATCATGTGGCTTGTGGGCAACTCCTTGAACGAGATTACCCTGTTCTCCTTCGTACTAGTAAGTGGCATCATTGTTGACGACGCCATTGTAGTAGTGGAAAACATATATCGTCATCTCCAGGAAGGAGAACCACTCAAAGACGCCGTGATTAATGGAGTTTCAGAGGTTGCCGCACCGGTAATCGCCGCAACCTCCACCACGGTTGCGGCCTTCCTACCCATGCTAATCATGTCTGGTTCCACCGGCGAATTCTTCGCCCAGATACCCATCGCCATCTCTGCCGCCATAGCGGCTTCTTTGTTCGAGTGTCTTATCATCCTGCCATCACATTTCATGGACTGGCCTGGCCGGCATGCTGCTGAGAAGGAAGCCACTCAGGTCAATTCGGCCCGTAAAGAGCGACTGGTCATGTCCCTTCTTCACAGGGGAACCGACAAGCTTGTCGGTTTTACTCTGCGATACCGTTTCAGAAGCCTTGCCGTAGTCTTTTTCGCCTTTTTGGTCGCCCTGTTCATCTCGTTTGTTTCTGTCACTGGCAAGATTCCTCTTATCAAAATTAAATTTTTTCCTGACGAATACATAAACTACTACATTGAATTGGAGGGTCCGGTAGCAACACCCATTGAAGTGACAAACCGGAAGCTCAAGGAGATAACCGAGTTTATTTTGCCAGGAGGACCAAGCCAGCTAAAGTCTGCCGCAGCCATGGCGGGATTTTATATCAACGAGGACTACCAGCCGGTATTTGGTAGCAACCTCGGGTACATCAACGTGGAGATGCCCAGAAAAGAAGATCAAGATTTTCCCGAAAACAATAGCAACGATCCCATTGTCCATTTAGATTATGTGCGTAAGCAACTCGCTCGCTTTGAACAGGATGGCTGGTCCATCCGGGTCCGCCCAGAAAAAAGCGGTCCACCAACGGGCAAGGATGTCAACGTCCGTGTGGTCGGGCCCAATCCTGACATGGTTGATGAGCTTGCCAGGAACGTCTATGGTTATCTAGGGAATGACGAAAAGATTGCACCCTACCTGATTGACCTCGATGATAACCGAGGCAGGCCGAACCGGGTGTACAGGTTCAAGGTGGACAAGGAAAGGGTGGCTGAGTACGGCCTGACACCACTTGCAGTATCGAGACTCGCTGGTTCGGTGCTCGACGGTCGCTTTGTAGGCGAGTTCCGTACCCACGACGAGGATGTAGATCTCAAGCTGAAAATTGATGAAAGTTTTCTGGATGCACCTGAAGCTGCCCTGACAATTCCTATTGTTCAGCACCCATCAGGGCCGGTGCGGGTTGGGGACCTGACCAGTACTGAATCTTACATTGAGCCCAACAGGTTGGATCGCTATCAAAACAATCGAGTGATTAATATTACCGCCAACATTAAACCAGGAGCCCCAACATCGACGGTGGCCTTGATTAATAACATTCGCTCCTACTACCAAAGGATAAAGGGGAAATATCCAGGAGCGGAACTGACTTTTTCGGGCGAATTCGAATCGACTAGGCGTTCTTACACTTCTCTGGCCTACGCTTTTTCCGTTGCTGTGCTTGCTATCTATCTGATCCTGGCGACCCAATTTCGCTCCTACATCCAACCACTTATAATTCTATCCGCCGTTGTCTTCTCTGTTGTTGGAGTTGTCTTTGGGAAATTCATTACCCAGGGTTTATTTACGGTGAACAGCTTTATTGCTGCTGTGGGCGTAACTGGTGTGGTAGTAAACGACTCGTTGGTGCTAATAGACTTCATCAACAGAAGCTATCGAGAAGGTATGTCTCGCCGGGAAGCTATCGCTCGCGGCATTCGTATCCGCCTTAGACCAATACTGCTTACCACCCTAACCACCTCTTTGGGGCTGGCCCCAATGGCTATTGGTATTCCCAGCTATTCGGTTGTCTGGGGCAGCATGGCTTCTACTTTTGTTACCGGTCTCTGTACCGCTACCTTTCTGACCCTGTTCATCGTGCCCATTGAGTGGGACCTGCTAATGGGACTCAAGCACAGATACGAGAGCTGGCGGCATAGGCGGGAATTGGGTGAAATGACTTAGCTCTCCTTAAGTTGCTCGAGCATTTTTTTAACCTCTTCTTTTTCACCAATTTTGTCGAGTTGACCTACGGCTACAAAGGAATCGAGGATCAAACCTAGATTGTCTTTCTTCTGCTGAAATATTTCTATTAGCATGGCTACAATTTTAGTCTTTTTGCCCCCAATTACAGTACGGAAGTTCTCTCCAGTTTTTTGCTCCGACTCGGGAGTCTCAGCGACAATGAAGAAATTTTCTACTCCTGCATTGACTAATAATGTGACAGCTTGCTCCAAAATGTCAGTTCTGCCCATTTCCATTCTGTCTCCTCCTTATTTCTTCAACCCTTTCGTCTCTAGAACCGGACCAGGTTTCAACTAATCTGCCCACTAGCTTGTACAGCTGAACGTCAACATGTGCAAGTGAAAAGGAGAGGTATAAAAGGAAGTGATGAAAATCCAGTTACATACATCTGCACATTTGGCTTTGTAAGTGGGCATAAAAATTGCAGTTTTTTAGTCCGGATATATCATAGATCACTTGTTGCGACCCCTAAACTAAAAGTGCACCAAGGGAAGACAAGGACCCCATGACCTCTCGTGAACGGAGAAAACACGTTCGCATCCAGCGTCAATTTGAGGCCAGGCTGTTCAACGCCAAAGTTAGATATGAGACTGAGGGCTTAACCGAGAATATCAGCCAGGGCGGTGTTTATGTAAAAACCAGAGACTGGCGACTTTTCCAAAATGGTGATCAAGCCATTGTCACCCTGTTACTACCTCCTAGCTTCACTGATAGAGATAAAATTTTTGGTTTGCGCGGAAATGCCATTGTCAGGCGGGTGGATAAACAGAACGAAGGAGTCGCTCTGGAGTTCAGCAGGGACTTCCAAGAATTTGAAAAAGTTGAACACTCCGAGATCGCCTTGGAACAAAGATACAAGGAAATCTCCTACTATCTTGGTTCTTTTTCAGATCTGCAGTTCGCGGATCTTATCAGGGCTAACCGTCATGGCTTTCTGGTGGATAAATCGGAAAGTAGTTTGGACAACAATGCGGTTTTCCAGTTCAACACACTATCGCTGGACGACGACCATGCGATGCAAGTAATCAAAAGAGATTTCTCAATTGCCAATATTCATGAAGCGAGAGTCATAGAAGTCAAGAAGAGGAAATTTGATACTGCGAAAAACACTATTGCCATCGGACGTGCCGCAACCAATGACATAGTCATTTATGACAATCTGGTGTCCAAATCACATGCATATCTCTACCTCCACCCCTCCGGCGAAGGATGTTATATAGTGGACTGCGGTTCCAAGAACGGAACTTTACTGAATGGAAAGGTTCTGAAGCCTTTTGAAAAATACAAGGTTGTGGATTGCGATGAAATCTGCTTTGGTCCCCAAACGAAGACCGTCTATTTTTCCTCAATATCCTTTGCTAGTTTCATCAGAGAACTGAGGGCGGCCCATCCTCCCTCAGATGGCTGATATCATTTCATCCCTCAAAATCGCCTAAACCTCTTATCTTCTTCTTGCTTTCACCTCCAAGAGCCATTACATTCACTGTCTAAAGAAAATATCTTCCATTATAGATCGCAATGACCAAAGAAAACCTTCACCATTTAACCTTTGAGGATAAAGACATTCAACTCGTCGGCACGGCTCATGTCTCGAGGGAAAGCGTCAATTTGGTCAATGAAGTTATTGCTGAGAATAGACCAGATACTGTCTGTGTGGAACTATGTGAATCCAGATATGAATCTTTAACCCAAAAGAAAGCGTGGCAAGAGGCAAATATTTTCAGAGTGATCAGGGAAAAAAAAGCTTTTCTCTTGCTGTCAAATCTCATTCTTGTCTATTTCCAAAAAAAAATTGGCCACAAACTCGGCGCCAGGCCTGGTGAAGAAATGATACGGGCCATCGAATCGGCCGAGGGGGTGGGTGCCAGCATTCATCTCGCAGACAGGGACATACGCACTACTTTAGCGAGAACCTGGCGTCTAATGGGGCTATGGACCAAGATCAAACTTTTGGCCCAAATAATCACCTCAGCAGGGGGGTTGGAATCCATAACTGAAGAACAAATTGAAGAGATGAAGAAAAAAGATGTGCTCGAAACCTTGCTTACAGAGATAGGAGAGGAGCTGCCGGAGGTAAAAAACATCCTCATTGACGAAAGAGATCAGTACCTTACTCACAAGATTAGGACCGCTCCAGGCAAGAGGATTGTAGCTGTGGTTGGTGCCGGGCACGTTCCTGGAATAAAGCACTATTGGAACCTGCCCCTAGACATTGAGCCACTCAAGCAGATTCCGCCAAAGAGTAAACTTATAAGTATATTTAAGTGGATCATTCCGCTCCTGATATTGGCATTATTTGTCTTTGGATTTTTTACTGCTGGAACCTCCACAACCACCCACATGCTCAAGTGGTGGATTTTGGCTAACAGCATACTAGCCGGTCTTGGTGCCACCCTTGCATGGGCCCATCCTTTGACCATTTTCTCCGCTGTTGTCTCCGCCCCACTCACTTCACTCAATCCTATGATCGCTGCCGGATGGGTCTCTGGTCTTGTTGAGACTTTTGTGGGAAAACCGAAAGTCAGGGATTTCGAGAGCTTGCCTGAGGACATTTCTTCGCTGAAAGGATTTTGGAAGAATAAGATAACTCGAATTCTACTGGTAGTAGTATTTACCAATATAGGGAGTTCGCTGGGAACTTTCGTGGCTATTCCTCTTATGGTGAGAGTTTTTGCTTAGGGCATGGAGCATAGAGCATAGAGCATAGGGCTCATTCATAAATCCGCAATCTACAATCCGAAATCCGAAATCTCCTTCCTATCTTCCCGCAGCGCTTCCCAGTGTATTTGTTAGATCAACGCTAATGGCGCCGATGGAAACCACGGTTGTGTTTTGCCATTGCTCAACCTGTTTCTTAGTGGGAATCCAATCGAAATTCAGTGGCAAATTAATGGAGTTACTGTGATTCCCTTGCCGATCACGAACAAAAATTTTTGCCTCAAATTGGTTCCAGACCAGCGCCCTATCTGGGGGAGTTCTAAGGAAAATGTAGCCCAGGAGATCAGGACAGCCAGGCTGCCTTATGGGAGTAAAACTGACCGGGTAAGAGGCAGCGCCTGACTGCCACAGCTGG
>JASFKF010000059.1:0-7665 GCA_050118775.1 Syntrophobacterales bacterium | reverse complement strand
TTTCTTCTTTGCAATGTGATCGGCGGTTTGATTCGTGTCCTGCGGGGTCCAACCCCAGCCGACAGTATGCTCGCAGCACAACTCTTCGGCACCACTGGGGTCGCCATCTTGATCGTACTGGCAAAACCCATGAAGATGCCGGCTGTGCTGGACGTAGCCCTGCTGTTCGCCTTGCTGGCCGCAGTTGTGGTTGTTGCCTTTGTTGTACGCTTTTGGGCCTCTGCCTCTGACAGGAAGTAAGAGGATATTATGCACCTCACCGAATATCTTGGTTTCGGACTGACCTTGCTTGGAATGCCCTTTTTTCTGTGCGGCACAGTAGGTCTTTTGCGCTTTCCTGATATATATACCAGACTGCATGCCCTAACCAAGGCTGACAATGTAGGCCTGGGCTTGGTCACCATGGGAGCCATGCTGCAGGCTCAATCATGGGTCACTGCCTTGAAATTGTTGCTTATCTGGCTGTTGATCCTGGTGACAAGCGCAATTTCCTGTCATCTTGTAGCTCGAACCGCTCTGAGAAGGGGAATTAGACCATGGCAGAATCGATGATATGGAGTCAATGGCTCTTCGACCTACCGCTGGCCCTTGTTATCCTTTGGCTTGCCTGGAGGCTGTTAAGCTCTGCAGACCTTTTTAAGGCGGTGGTTCTCTTCATTGCATTTGGCTTGCTCATGGCCCTGGCCTGGGTGCGTTTGCAAGCAGTAGACATCGCCCTGGCTGAGGCGGCTATCGGAGCGGGGGTTACCGGGGCCTTGTTCCTGTCGGCGCTTGACAAAATGAACAGTGACCAACAAAAGAACGACAAGGGTAAAGCTGAGACAAAGGGGAGGAACTCATAGAGGTGCGACCTTTTTCAGCAAAACTGATCATCATGGTATTCCTCGTAGCGCTGACCGGTCTCATTGCCTGGGCGATCTTGTCGCTCCCGTTTAACGGTCCGTCTTTGAGGGCTCAGGTTTTTGCCAATATAGGACACAGTGGGGTGAGCAACCCCGTTACAGCCGTCCTTCTAAACTTCCGCGGATATGACACCTTGCTAGAAATCGTCGTTCTCTTTCTCGCAGTATTAGGGGCCTGGTCTTTAGGAATAGTGCAGTTGCCTGATCCATTGCATCCCGCTGGACTTTTTCTTTCGGCTCTTTTGCGGATCTTGCTGCCGGCCATGGTGCTTACGGCGGGCTACCTGCTATGGGCTGGTGCCCATGCGCCCGGTGGGGCATTTCAAGCAGGGGCGGTACTGGGAGGTGCCGGGATACTTCTCCTGCTTACTGAAGTGCGCTTTGCTTCGGCCATTTTCAGTTGGCCCCTGAGAACTTTACTGAGCGCGGGAACTTTGGTTTTCACCGGAGTGGCTCTCGGTAGCATGGTCTTGGGCGGTCGCCTACTGGAATATCCCCGACACTGGGCCGGGATTCTCATCCTTGTCATTGAGACTGCGGCGACTCTCTCTATTGGCGTTACTTTGACGGTCCTTTTTATCGGCGGCAGACCACCAGAAGCCGATCGTACCCTATCGGTAAAATCAACTGGAAAGAGAAAGGACAAGCAGTAGTCTGATGAATATCTCCCTGCTTTATAGTATCGTGGGTTTGGCTCTATTCAGTCTGGGATTGTACGGCCTCATTGCATATGGTCACCTCCTGCGAAAGATCCTTGCCATAAACGTTATGGGGAGTGGGGTCTTCCTCATTTTGGTAGCTTTGGCCCGCGGCTGGCGCCAGACTGTTCCGGACCCGGTTCCCCACGCCATGGTGCTCACCGGTCTGGTTGTGGCAGTTAGCGCCACAGCTCTGGCTCTCGCTCTAGCCTGCCGCGTTCAGGAAACGACCGGCAGCACGCAACTCACGGAAGATGGATCCGACTGATATGGTTCCCCTTATCCCTTGGCCTGTGTGGATTATTTTTCTCCCTCTTTTGATGGGTATTTTCGCATTTCTCTTTCGTGGCCGTGGAGCCCAACTGGGTATCGTTACCGCCGTTGGTCTGCTACCCGCTCTGATGGGCCTCACCTTGCAGGTGCTGAGTAACGGCCCACAACAATACTCTGTCGGAGGCTGGGGAGTCCCGTTGGGTATTGACCTTTACGCCGACGGTCTATCCATTATCATGCTGGTAATGACTGCACTCGTGGGCATCGGCACCACTTTCTATGCAATAGGCTACTACTCTCCCGCTGGTGAGGCTAAAGAAAAAAACCATCACCAGGATCCCGCCCTCTTCTGGTCCCTTTGGCTGCTCCTGTGGGCGGCCTTGAACTGTCTTTTCCTGTCCGCCGACGTCTTCAACCTTTATGTTGCCCTGGAATTTCTGGGACTCTCGGCTGTGGCCCTAGTAGCCCTGGCAGGAGGAACAAATGCTGTCGCCGCTGCCATGCGCTATCTTCTTGTCAGTTTACTCGGTTCCCTGAGCTACCTGTTGGGCGTGGCTTTGTTATACTTCGCTCATGGTACCCTCAGCCTGGGCTTGCTCGCAGAAAGTGTGACCTCCTCCCCTGTTAGTTTTGCGGCTACCACCCTAATGACCGCTGGGTTGGTCATGAAAACAGCGCTTTTCCCGCTACATTTCTGGCTACCGCCGGCACACGCCAATGCCCCCGCCCCAGTTAGTGCAGTCCTTTCCGCCCTGGTAGTGAAAGCCTCCTTTTACCTGCTCCTCAGATTATGGTTTCAGGTTTTTACAAATACGGTCACACCATCAGTTGCCCTTTTGCTTGGCATACTGGGAGTTGCCGCCATTTTCTGGGGCTCGGTCCAGGCGCTGATGGCGCAACGATTGAAGCTGCTGGTAGCTTACTCAACCGTGGCCCAGCTAGGATACATCTTTCTCGTATTTCCCCTAGCCCAAGCCAAGGGAACCGGCTTTAGCGCTTGGTGCGGTGGCCTGTATTTCATTCTTTCCCACGCCTGTGCCAAGGCGGCGGCATTTCTCGCGGCGGGTACGGTGCTCTATGGCTTCGGCCATGACCGGATCGATGAACTTGCCGGGATCACTCAGCGTCTGCCGGTAAGCATGTTTGCTTTCGGCGTCGCCGGGGTGAGCCTCATAGGGCTACCGCCCAGTGGAGGCTTTATAGGCAAGTGGCTATTGCTCAACGCCGCCCTGGCCGGAGGCCAGTGGTGGTGGGCAATAGTGATCATCATAGGCGGTCTCCTGGCGGCTGCCTATGTGTTTCGTTTCTTTTCGCGCGCCTTCAGTTACGTTGAACAAGTGCCCATGTGTCGGGACGTACCATGGAGCATGGAGTTGACCGCTCTTGCTCTTGGTCTCTCAGCCATGGCACTCGGCATCATCGCGACGCAGCCTTTGGCGGTCATGCAAATCGGCGCTCCGCTGGCTGGGCCGGTACTCACAGGAGGATTGCCGTGAGTCTGGACTTCTGGCTGCCATTAATGATTGTACTGAGCTCACTGGTGCCTGGTATCGTCATATTCTGCCTGCCGGAGGACCGCATTGGGCTGCGAACTGCGGCGAACTTGGGAGGTGCCACAGCAAAGCTCCTGCTCACGGCAGTGATGATATGGGGCGTCTTCCACGGTCACGTTTACGAGACCAGGCTGCCACTGCTCCCCGGCATGGATCTCGTCCTCAGCGCCGATGCCCTCTCAGTCCTCTTTGCCACGCTTTCAGCCATTCTCTGGTTCCTCACCACTTTGTATGCCATTGCCTACCTGGAGACCTCGCCGCAATCCCGCAGCCGTTTCTTTGGTTTTTTCAGTCTTTGTGTCAGCTCAACCGTTGGGTTTGCCTTGGCCGGTAATCTGATTACTTTTGTCATGTTCTACGAGATGCTCACCCTTTCCACCTACCCGCTGGTAGTGCATCGCGGTAGCCCCGAAAGCATGCGCGCAGGAAAGATTTATCTTGCCTATACCCTTTCGGGTGGTGCTGTGCTTTTGATAGCTGTGGCCTGGCTCAAGGCGCTGGTGGGACCGCTGGACTTCACCGAGGGTGGTATGCTGGTAGCCTTCGCCGGTTTGTACCGGCATGAATTCATTATTATCTTCGCCTTGCTCATCGCTGGCCTCGGAGTGAAAGCTGCCCTAGTACCGCTGCACGGTTGGCTGCCTGTGGCAATGGTGGCCCCCGCGCCCGTGAGTGCACTTCTCCACGCGGTGGCCGTGGTCAAGGCCGGCGCCTTTGGCATCGTCCGGGTTGTCTATGATATCTATGGTATCGAATTTGCCGCCAAGTTGGGGGTTCTTGGCCCGCTGGCCGCTGTTGCTTCCTTTACCATTGTCTATGGTTCATTGCGGGCCCTGAACCAGGATGGGCTTAAAAAGAGGCTGGCCTATTCCACTGTCAGCCAAGTCTCCTATATTGCCTTGGGAGCAGCAGTTTTGGGGCCCGTGGCCACCGTTGGTGGTCTAGTACACCTCGTCCACCAGGGATTGATGAAAATCACCCTTTTCTTTTGCGCCGGCAACCTGGCGGAAACCCTTGGCATTCATTACATAAGCGAAATGGACGGCGTCGGCCGGCGCATGCCCTATACAATGGCGGCTTTTACCCTGGGCGCTCTCGGCATGATTGGAGTTCCGCCCCTGGCAGGATTCATCAGTAAGTGGTATCTGGGCGCCGGTGGCCTCGCAGCTGGACAGGATTGGATAATCCTGGTTCTAGCGGCGAGCAGTCTGCTCAATGCCGGATATTTTTTACCCATTATATACCGCGCCTGGTTCAAGGAGCCACGGGGACCGTGGCCTGAGGATAATTATGGTGGCTGGCTGGAAACTCACTGGATGCTTCTCCTACCAGCTTTGATTACAGCTCTTCTGGCACTGGCTGCTGGTCTTTTGGCCAATTCCCCATTCAGTCCTCTAGAGTGGGCTCGGTTGATCGCCGCGAGGGAATACGTACTATGAGTTTTCTGGATCTATCCGAGATGGCACAAAAACTCCTCCTAATGCTGGGGCCAGCACTCCCCCTCGCGATGGGCCTGGCTCTTCTCCTGCGCAGTTGGCAGAAACTCCTCAGCCGGCTAAACGGCTGGTCGGCTTTGCCGGCACTGGCAGTAGCTGTAATCCTACCCTTAGATACATATGCTGAATTTTCCTGGTTACTGTTGAAAGTACGTTTGGGGCTGGATGACACTGGGAGGGTCTTCCTCTTTTTCACCTCTTTGCTGTGGTTGCTAGCAGGCGTATTTGGTAGAAGCTATATGGCCAAGGACCAAAATCAGAACAGATTCTTTTTCTTTTACTTACTCTCCATGAGCGGAAATTTTGGTCTTATTTTGGCCCAAGATATGGCTAGCTTTTATCTCTTCTTCGCCCTGATGAGTTTCTCATCTTATGGTTTGGTGGTTCACAACGGTGACGCGGAAGCCTTGAGGGCCGGTCGGATCTACATCTATCTTGTGGTTCTGGGAGAGGTGATGCTATTCAGCGCCTTGGTTATGCTCTACGAGACCACAGGCTCACTGAATCTTGCTCCTTTAGCTCTCGCTCCCGCAAACAACATCATCTTTGCCCTCTTCTTCCTGGGATTTGGTATCAAGGCCGGTGCTCTACCACTCCACGTCTGGTTGCCCCTGGCACACCCAGCCGCTCCGACGCCGGCCAGTGCAGTACTGAGCGGTGCCATGATCAAGGCTGGCTTGCTCGGATGGCTTCGTTTTCTGCCCTTGGGTCAGGTAACATCTCCTGAATGGGGTAGTTTGTGCATTCTTGCCGGCCTAGTCGCTGCCTTTTTCGGTGTTATCATGGGTGTGTTTCAAACAAATCCAAAGACGGTTCTAGCCTATTCCAGTATAAGCCAGATGGGATTCATGACGGTGGGTATGGGTGTCGGGCTCTCGATACCAGCGATCTGGCCGCTGGCCCGTGCCGCGGTGATTACTTACGCTCTGCACCACGCCTTTGCCAAAGGAGCCCTTTTTCTCGGTGCAGGATTGGCACCTAAAATAAAAGACGGCAGGCTGCAAAAATGGTGGCTCGCCTTCGGCCTCGGACTTCCCGCCCTAGCGCTTGCAGGAGCTCCTTTAACCAGCGGGCTAGTGGCCAAAACTGCCTTGAAGCTCGCCATCGCTCCTCTAACTGGCCCTTGGCCCGAATACCTCGCGCTGCTCCTCCCCTTGGCAACAGTTGGCACGACTCTTCTTATGATCCGCTTTTTCGTCACCGTGTGGCCGGTTCGCTTCGCCAGTTCTCCAGGAGCGTTGGGACTGCGACTGCCGTTCACTGTAATGGTATTCTTCGTGGCTCTAGGTACCTGGCTATTGCCCGAGGCACAAAAGTCGGCCCATAAAGCGCTGTCTCTTGATTCTTTTTCTCTCGCTCTCTGGCCAGTTGTTGCCGGGATTCTTCTAGCCTTGGTGGCTTTCGCCCTGTTTCGAAGAAAAACCGAGAGCGGGATCCCTTCTATACCCCCAGGAGATTTAGTTGCAATAGTTTCCTGGTTAGCCAAACCCTGCCAGCACGTGTCCCAGAAGTATCTGGGGCCAGGCATTCAAGAGCTCCGTGCCACTTTGTCCATGCGACTCTCTCCATTCCTGCAGGTATACAGAAAAACTGAATTCCTCTGGCACATGGAAAAAGTATTGAGCAGTTGGCTCGCAGTGGGGACCGCCCTTCTCTCTATATCGGTCGTTTTTTTCTTACTGCTCTTGTTTTCATGGCAATGAGAGACATCCTGCCAAAGTGACATCTCTTACACCCTGTTTGAATCAATTTAGTTTACTGGCGTAACAAAACCATCAGGCTTTACGGCAAGGACCGAGCAGTCCACCTTTTGGAGTATCTTTTCGGCCGTGTTCCCTATAAGAAAGCCACGGACACCAGATCTGCTCAGGGTGCCCATAACAATAAGATCTGCCCGCTTCCTTTCTGCTAGCTCCGGAATCACTCTTCCCGCTTCACCTTTTATAATACGTACCCGGTGGTTCATGCCTTGCAGGTCATATCCCTCCAAGAGATCATTCAACTTCTCTTTATGAGCGGCTTCAGCCTCCCTCACCAACCTATCGATCTCCTTTTGGTCCATTCTTCCCACTCCGCCCCGCAGGATGGTTTCGCCGTAAAGCGACCAGGCGTGAACAACGAACAGTTCGCTCTGCTCCAGCTTTGCTAGGGAAGTTGCCAAATCCATGATCTTGGCATTAAGTTTGTTTTTCTGCTCATCCGATGGATCTGGGTCCACTGCAGCAATTATCCGATCGTAACGTTCAACCCCTTTTTTAACTACCCAAACCGGACAGGGGCACTTCCTCATTAAGTGCATGGCAGTACTGCCAAATAGCATACCCTTCAATCCCCCTTCTCCCTGGGCAGTCTTCATTAACAAGTCGTGGTTTTCTCGCAGCACCTCACGGATTATCTCGAGAAAAGGTTTGCCAAAGAGCAACTTAGCTCCAACTTCCAGCCCTTCCTCCTTCATCGGCTCGATTGCACTTTCAAGACCCTTTTGTCGCTCTTCGCTGACAAGCTGCTTGAGTTCTTGAAATGGCGCCGAAGCATAGATTTCACCTGAATCCCATGAGTCGTCTTCTATAACATCAACCACGGTCAGTTTGGCCTGATTTCTCCTGGCAAGCTCGACCGCACGCTTTATTGTCAGATGATGTTCAGGTCTCGTGTCATGCAATAGAAGTATGTTTTTGAAGCGGTGCATAGGGTAACTCCTTGGTTAGCAATTAACCATCTACAATTCTGGGCCCTTATTCCC
>JASFKF010000058.1:0-7676 GCA_050118775.1 Syntrophobacterales bacterium | reverse complement strand
ACAAAGATCACACTCTAGCTCAGCTTCTGCGCAATAGTCGTTGGAGTCATTATCGAGGCTTACAATGAGGTGCTGCCATCTCAGCAAGTGGTGCACATGGGACGACTTGGCATAGATGGTATCTTACTACCTCCACTCTCAGATGCTCCAACCGCAAAGGTTGACATAAGCTTCTTTACCTCTCCCTGACAGAGTGGGCAGTTCACCTTAGTTTCCTGATGCATCACCAGCTTGTCGAAGGTGTGGTTACAACTGTCGCAGTTATATTCAAAAATTGGCATCTTATTTCCCCCTTTTTACTAGGAATTTTTCTAAATATAATATCGAAGCCCTTCTTGTTCAAGTGCTTGACCCATGGTAGATAGAGTTTGAGGTCATTACGCTTTTGCGGCGCAGCGTAATAACCCAACTACAATTTATCCCTATGCGCTTTGCGGACAAGGGGACTTTGCCATGAAAATCGCGACCTGGAATGTGAACTCCATACGGGTACGATTGCAGACGGTTTTAGACTGGATAGACCGGGTGAAGCCCGACGTTCTTTGCCTGCAAGAAATAAAGGTCACAGATGAACTGTTTCCGGCGGAACCGTTTGAGACTCTCGGCTATCAAGGGGCAGTGAGCGGGCAAAAAACCTACAACGGGGTTGCCATCCTCAGCAGGTACGATGTCACCGAGGTTATGGCAGGATTCCCTGACTATGATGCCGAAGGGCAGAAACGGTTAATTGCAGCAACGGTGGGCCATTTAAGGGTGGTGAACGTCTATGTTCCTAATGGTTCAGCTCCCGATTCTCCTAAGTTCACCTACAAGCTGGAATTCATAAACCAGCTACGTAACTATATTGAACGGTTGCACCTAACGAAAGAGAACCTAGTTTTAGTCGGAGATTTTAACGTCGCTCCCGAGGCCCGCGACGTTTATGATGCCGAAGAGATGGAGGGCGAGATCGGCTTTCACCCCAAAGAGCGGTCCGCCCTGGCAGAATTAAAGAAGTGGGGCTTTGAGGACGTCTTCCGCCGACACCATGAGGAAGGTGGTCTTTATAGCTGGTGGGACTATCGGGCCGGCGCCTTCCGCCGCGACCTGGGTTTGAGGATCGATCACATCTGGGCTTCACCGCCCCTGGCTGCTCTGAGTCTGGAATGCGGGATGGACAAAATACAGCGCTCGCTGCCTAAACCATCCGATCACATTCCAGTTTGGGCCACCTTCGATCTTAGTTAGCATAGGGCAAAGCGTCAGTGGCTCAGGGCTCAAGGCGCAGGGCACAAGGATAAAGAATTAAGTCTTTTACTGCTTTGCGTCTTTAATCAATCCGCAATCTGTCGTCTGTCCTCTGTGCTCTAAGAAAGTACTGCCCAAAAACAACAGAATTAGATTTTTTTGAAAAAGAGCAGGGTCCTACCTCCCCGGCCTCGGGGAAGCTCCAGTGAGACCACTCGCTTAAGTTCGAGACTTTCAGTCAGAGCGCAATCGGCAAATCCGGTATGATCTTTAGCAGTTGTGGGGCCAAACATGCAAACAAGAGTATTCCCGGGTTCCATTAAGGAAGAAACAATTTTGACCAGTGGCTCGAGGCGGGTAAAAGCGCGAGAAATTATAATATCGAAAGGTTCGTCTGGTAGTTCTATATCCTCAATGCGACTTTGGATAACCATAACAGATTCCAGCTTGAGGGTGCGTATTATGTGCTTAAGAAATGAAACCTTTTTGCGGTTTGCTTCCACAAGTTGAACCTGAAGTCCAGGAGCAGCAATTTTCAGAGGAATTGAGGGAAACCCAGCTCCTGGGCCAATATCCAATAGTCGACCAAAAGGTTCCAAGTAGGGCAAGGGAGTCAGCGAATCGACGAAGTGCTTGATGACAATATCTTCGGGATCTCTAATCCCGGAAAGATTAAAAGTCTTGTTCCACTCCAAAAGCTCCTGCAAGTAGAGCCCAAAAAGCTCGATTTGTAGGTCCTCCAGGGAGACGCCCACCTCTTGTGAACCCTGCCGGAGCAAGTCTTCCAGCCTGGCCTTGTGCAATTTATCTTCCAATTAATCGAGTCCTCGCCCCTTCCAACATCAGTTGGATTCTGCACCCTCAGACTTGCCCAATTACGCCTGAGCACATGCTATTTTCTTGCCCCTTTAAATGACGTCATTCTCTCTAGAATTTTTCTCCCTCTTTGATTTGTTTATCTATTTATCAAATTGACTGAGACCGGCAATCCATTTGTGTTGCGCTTAGGCTAGCAATCTGGTAAGAAATTTTCTAATATCAAGACCAGCGACAAAAATCAGGAGGTTTAAAGTGTCCAAGGCCAAAGAAATTCATGTGCGCTGCATGCGTTGCCGCGAGTGGGTCCCTACCTCAATTACCTTCAAAGACAAAAAGAGCTTTGATCTGGATGCACTAGTCAAGAATCGGCCTCCCTGCCCGAGATGCGGCGAAATGACGAGTTACAACAAAGAAAATCTATGTATTCGGGATGAAAGTGGCGATTTTGTCTGCGTCGATATGTAATTAGTGTCCATCCGGAAACTATCAGCTGTCATTCTAAGCCCTCCCCTAGGTTGGGAGCTGACGGAAAAGGTAAACTAGGGAAGAATCTCTGCTAGCCTCGTGGTTATTAGGTTTTTCTTTGTTTACTTACCTAGGCAAAACTGGCTGAATATTTGATCTAGCAAATCCTCTGTAGTGGTCAAGCCAATAACCTCTCCCAGGTGAGCCAAAGCCTCCTGTACTTCCAGAGCAATAAGTTCGGCTGAAGACTGGTTATCGAGAAGTTGCAAAGCCCGATTCACTGCCTCCAGACTACGCTCGAGGCAGAGCTTATGGCGCAAGTTGGGGGCTACTACAGAAGTTTCTGTGTCCAGTCGTCGGCCGAGAATAGTATGGAAAACGGCGTCCTTCAACTGTTCCATACCGTCACCATGGAGGGCAGAGATTTCTACTAGCGTCTCTTCCGAAAAGCGATCACTGATGGTGGCAAAATCTGGATGGGGATCTAGGTCGATTTTATTTAAAACAACGACTATTGGCTTGCTGTCAATGTCTTCATAGATCTTAAAATCTTCAGAAGTCAGCGAGCTACTTCGGTCTAAGACGAAAAGCACCAAATCAGCTTGGGACAACCGCTCTCTGGTAAATTCCATTCCCAGTTTTTCTACGAGATTGTCCGGTTGGCGCAGGCCAGCAGTATCAACCAGTCGCAATGGAATTCCTCTGAGACTAAGGCTTTCCTCAATAACATCACGAGTGGTGCCGGGAACGGGAGTGACCAGGGCACGGTTGGAGCGGAGCAGATTGTTGAGCAGGCTAGATTTTCCAACGTTGGGCTTGCCGGCGATGATCACCGACAATCCCTCTCTCAAGATTCGACCGTCCTCATAATGCTCGAGAAGATTGCTTATGGGCTCTTTGACCTGCTGACGCACCCGGCCCGCAAGGTCTGGTTCTGCAATAATTTCTAAATCTTCGTCTGGAAAATCGATGGCTGCCTCCACCATGGCCAGCGTCTCCAGCAGATGGCTGCGCAGTTCAGTAATTATACTTTGCAAGCCCCCCCTCAGGTGTTCACTGGCAAGATGAAGGCTTCGTCTAGTTTTCGAACTAACCAGGTCTAAAACGGCTTCCGCTTGGGTCAAATCAATACGCCCATTTAAGAAGGCTCGGCGGGTGAACTCGCCAGGTTCAGCCAACCGTGCTCCAGCTCGTAAAACCAATTCGAGAATGCGGTCCAGCACGGCGAGGCCGCTGTGACAATTGATCTCAACAACGTCTTCCCGAGTGTAGGTTTTCGGCCCGCGCATGAAGCTGACAAGCACTTCGTCTACGGTTTTAAGAGTTCCAGGCTCAACAATGTGGCCGTGATAGAGGTGGTGGGATTGTATAGTTTCCGGGGATCCAGCCAGGTGAAAGAGATGACGGCCCAGGGCCCAGGCCTCAGGGCCGCTGATCTTTATAATGCCGACACCACCAGTTCCTATGGGTGTGGCTATGGCAGCAATGGTATCCTCTAAGGGCTCACAGACTTTCATTTCTCCCCGGAACCACTTGGGTCGGATGGGGAATGGGTCGAGGAGCGATGCCGGGTGGACCGTTTTTTTGAAGAAAGCTCTTTTTTCACTGGAAAGACAACTACTTTGCGCAAGGCCCCATCCCCCTTACTTTTAGTCCGCACTTGGCGATTATCCTTTAGAGCCAGATGAATAATGCGGCGGTCATAGGCGCTGAGCGGGCTACTGGTTGCCGGTCTACCAGATTTTTTTGCCCGGTTTGCCAAATTCAAAGCAACTTCCGTAAGAGCCTGTTTTCTCCTCTCCCGATAATTCTCTGTATCTATAATAATGTGGGCCTTTTTCGACGCCAGCCGGTTAAACATCTTGTTGACTATAAATTGCAGAGAGTGGAGGGTCTGGCCCCGCTTACCTATAAGCAAGCCGGAGCCGTTACTCGATATGTCCAATCTGATTCGATTTTCCACCCAGTTAGCCTCCACCGTGGCTGGAATCTGAATGTGGGCCAGAATGTTTTCCAGTATCTCTTTGGCTTCTTCGAGCGAACTTGCATCGCCTGCTTCTTTTGGGGATACGAGAATCTTGGCGTTTCTGGTACCAATACCAAAAATCCCAGATGAGCCATGGGAGACAATTTCAATCTCGAGCTGATCTGCAGGAAGGCTTAGACGTTGACAGGCCGTTTCGATGGCCTCTTCAACTGATTTTCCCTCGATTTCCATTGCAGACATGATTTCCTCCATAATTCAAAAAGCCATATGAAAATAAGTTAAAGAACTACCAAGAATAATCAACCTCAGACTGTTTTCTTGTTGATGTAATATTGCTGCCCAATAGACAGTACATTGTTGACCAACCAGTAAAGCACCAGCCCACTGGGAAAATTGACAAAAAAGACGGTGAAGACCACAGGCATCATCAGCATCATTTTTTCTTGCCTAGGGTCACCAGTGGTGGGCGACATTTTCTGCTGGGCGAACATGGAGATGCCCATAAGCAGTGTTAATACGGGAAGTCCCCCGAGATAGGGAATGTTGAAGCCCATATACAAACGATCTGGCGCCGACAGGTCGTTAATCCACAACATAAATGGAGCGTGACGTATGGCCAGGGCGCTGTAAAGCACTCTATACAGCGCGAAAAAAACCGGAATCTGCAAAAGCATGGGTAAACAGCCGCCCACAGGATTAACCTTATGGGTTCTATACATTTGCATGATTTCCTGGTTCATCTTTTCTTTGTCATCTTTGTATTTCTCCCGTATCTTCTGCATCTTAGGCTGCAGTTTTTTCATTTGCTTCATAGACACATAGCTTTTGTGAGTGAGGGGCCAGAAAAGAAGTTTGATCAGGATAGTCAGTATGATGATGTCCACCCCATAGTTATGGGTAAAACGGTTGGTGAGCTTGAGGAACTTGAGAAGGGGCTGGGCTATGACATCAAACCAGCCGTAATTAATCATGTACTTTAGCTTGGGATCGGCGGCCTTTAAATAACCCTCTTCCTTGGGACCGAGGTAAAGCTTATAGCGGAATTCCTGCTGGACTCCGGGTTGCAGCGTTATCTTGGGGCCAGCAAAAGTGATTTCTACCATCTGCCTGTCAGCATCCAGAACTTGGAGCTGAGAATGATTAGGGGCCAAATCTATAGGGAGCACGGCCATGGTGAAGTACTGACTGGTATAAGCCACCCAATCAATAGGCCCGGGAAACTGCTTCTCTCCATTGATCTTTTTAAGTTTAACCTCCTGCAATTCTTGGTTAGAAAAGAGAGCAGGCCCTTGAAAGGTGTAGCGGCTTCCACCCGAGGAGGAAATAGGCAGGTTGATTAAGCTCAAAGTGGGGGCATTTTCCCACGGTTGACTGCTTAGGTTTTCAACCCTGATATTGAGATCGATAAGGTATTTATCCGGGTAGAACTGGTACTGACGGCTAATTCTCAGCCAACCCGGTGCCTCGTAACGGAAAGTAAGGGTTCTGTTCTCGCCGCTACTGACCTTTACAGACCGTTGATCGGCAACATAAGGCGCCAGGTTCAAGGCTGCTACCGGGTTATTGACAAAATTGAACGGGAGAGGCAACTCTTCGATTTTAGTGGTTTTAACCAGTTCCTTTCCTGGGGAGTTTTTATCTATGGTTTCCCGAAAGTTTTTTAGCACAAAGCTTTTAAGCCGAGCGCCCGTCTCAACGAATACCGCCCGGTAAAGGGGGCTTTCTACCACCACATCCTTGCCCGTATGAGTTGCCTGGGGCGGAAATGATGGAGTCGACACTGGGGGAGTTTCGCTAACAGGCAACTGAGGTTGCTGTGGGCTTACCGTGTCTGGCTTCACCGGCGCAGGGGTGGTTTTTTCAATCTCTGGAGAGGTAGTGGGAACCGCAGGTTTTCTTTTGGGAATAAAAAACTTCTCCCACAATACAAGCACAACTATGCATAGAACTATGGCTATCAGAACGCGCTTTTCCATAACTTGAGAACTCCTGCCGCAGAGGCCAGACGATGAATTGGAGCGAGGCTCTATGCTAAACCAGCACAGTGAGAAGTCCTCTCGCTCCGGTGAAAGTGGTCCAGTGAAGTCCTTGGATCACCGATAGTTGTCCACCGGATCATAACCACCGGCGTGGAACGGATGGCAACGCAGGAGTCGTCGGACGGTGAGGACCAGACCTCGGACCACACCAAAGGTGGTAATGGCCTGGCGGGCAAATTCAGAACAGGTTGGGGTAAAACGGCAGGACGGAAGTGTCCATGGCGAAATTAGGAGCTGGTAAGCTCGAATGGATGCGAGCAAAAAACCTTTTATCATAAACAATTGTTTCCCATAAGCACGGCCGCTAATTCCTCGCGTAGGTCGTGATAAGCAAGCGTTGCCGCGTATTCTTTGGCTATTATCACCACATCATGTGATGGTGGCAACTTGTGCTTATGTAAACGAAAAAACTCGCGAAGATAGCGTTTCACTCGATTTCGCTTGACTGCGTTACCTACCTTTTTACCAACCGTAACCCCCAGACGCGAGAACTGCAGTCCGTTTGGCCTCAGGATGATGGCGAAGTTTTTAGTATGGCGGCGGCTTCCGTGGCGGAAGGCTAGCTCGAAATCCTTCCGGCGTCGCAACCGTTCGTGTTTTCTGAGAAAAAATCGTTTTTGTGTAAACGGAGCCGACGCCACCATACGGATCCTGGGCAAGATCTCGCTTTACCTGACTCGTACCTGTCCGTCCCATTCGTTCAGACGGCGAGCCTTTTCCTCCCCTTTGCCCTTCTGCGGCTGATTACCTTCCGGCCCGACTTTTTGCGCATACGGACCAGAAAGCCATGGGTCCTTTTCCTCCGAGTGTTGCTTGGTTGATACGTTCTTTTCATTCTCTTACAGTTCCGTTATGAGCCGCTTCTCTGTCCCACTCCTGTGACGGCCTTCAGATGTTGTTTTTGCAAAGGGAAAAGCTAAGAGCGGGTATTAACATGACCATAAAGGCGTTTTTAATAAACACATAGGTAAGGTTTTGTCAAGTGCAAAGGCATTGGGGATCTCAGATTTGAGATTGCAGATTTGGGAATAAAGAGATTGAGGGATTAGGGAATTGAAGAATTAGGAAATTAGCAGATAATGCTGCCTTTTTCTTAATATCTGAATTACATAATTCCTTAATTACTTAATTTATTTAGG
>JASFKF010000057.1:0-7679 GCA_050118775.1 Syntrophobacterales bacterium | reverse complement strand
GAGTGTAAGGGGTTAACCGAGACGTCTCCCTCCCAGCTTATAACCGCGCCTTCACCTAGGGTGGCGGTGAAACTGTAAGGGCTGCCCGTATCCTTACGGGTACTGAAATTATTCAAGGTAAGTTGTATGGGGAAAATCGTCGCTTCATAAGGAGTAGGCAAGGACAGGTCGCTGAAGACAAATCGTCCCCTGTCGATTTGCAAGCTTTGGATTAGTAAGGGTGGCAATTCACCACTTGAATCTTGCGGGGATTCCTTTCGGGCCACTTTGGCAAAGAGATCTTGAAAATTAAGCGTACCGTCTGCCAAGATCTTCACATGCCCGTAGGGTGCGATCAAGCTGAAATCGGCGAAGGTTAAGGCCATACGAAAAAGGGAGGATAGCTGGAAATTGGCGTAGAATTCCTCAAAGCCAACGAAGGGCTCACCATTTGGCTCCTCTAAGTGGAAGCCTCTAACGGTAAGGGAAAGCACGAAGGGATTAAGTCTGACTTGGTCTACTGTGGCTTTTCGTCCCAACTGCTCGGCAATTATTGCTGGAGCCTTGGACTTGATTATTGCAGGGGCGACAAGAAAGCCACAAATTGCATAGAGAGAGAGTAGAAGCAGAGCGGTTATAAGGGGTTTTTTTAGGCGTGATAGTTTGGAATTCATTGAACTGTTGGACATTTATTGAGTCTCCCTATCTCTAAATCTACAGGAGGAGTAAATTTTTGGTCATTTCCCTGGTGTGTAGCAAGATAAGTTCAAAAGATTACCAATGCAATGCCGAGAAATGAAAAAGGAGAAAACAAAAGACCACCTCATTTTTTGGAGATGGTGCCATAGTAATCTCAAGTTATGAAGGAAAATATATCTTAGGCTGAACCTTCGAACTTCTCCATCATAAGTGCTTGCATTCGTTCAGTCACCTGTAGTCGGTCGTGTCCCTCTTTGAGCCGTTTGCCGAGAGTTTTCCCTGCTTCAACTGCAGCCTCCATTACCTCTGGTTGTTTGCTCACATCGGGAATGATATCCCCGCTAAGCTTAACTCCCTCACCATGGAGAAAGTATGGTATGCCTACCTTACAGTTTTCACCATAGCCACAGGAAAAACAACTGGCTGCACCTTGCCCTGGGACCTTGGCCACTGTCTCAATAAAGTTGTAAAGGAAGAACTTCTCTATTTCATCCGCCGGGTAATGACCCACAGTACCCCCGACACCCACCGCAACTCCCAACTTACCCCAGAGGAGATCGCCTTCCTGGTGACGGAACTGAAACCACCTCTCCAAAAAAGCGTGGGTGGTAGCATTCATCCCCGAGTAGTAGTTGGGTGCGCCAATGACGTAGGCATCGGCCTTAACGATTTTGTCACGCAGGGGATGCAGATCGTCTTCCACTTTACAGACGTTATCTTTCACGCAGCCGAGGCAGGCAATACATCCAGAGATTTGCTTCTTTCTCAGGTGAACGAATTCGTAATCCAGGCCAGTTGCTTCCAGGACAGAGTTGACAAGTTTATAAGACCCAGATTTCTTTTCCTTCCGGGGGCTTCCGCAAATCCCTAAGACAAGCATCTTAGCTCCTCCTTGGTCTAAGTTTTACAGAAATGGTTAGGTGTCTGGCAGACTGATGTAGGGGGCAACAAAAAAACTATAACCGATCTGCAGCCGAATTTGGAGGGGGCCTCTATCTCTGGTTGATATGCAAGTAGATTATTGACTTGGCAGGATTCAAGAAGGTTGGCTGTTGTCGCCCTCGAAGCGAACCACGGCCTGGCGGAAACTTTCTGGTGCGCGAATGGGCTTGGACGTAGAAGGATCAACGGCCACCGCGACGATATGTCCGTTGGCAATGAACCGTTCAGATTCGGACTCGAAGATGGAGAATTCGAAAGTGAAGCTGGAATTGCCGATTTTTCCTACCCGGGCATGGACATGGAGAATTTCATCAAAAAAAGCCCGGTCACTGTACTGGCAAAGTGACTCCACGTAATAAAAATCAACCCCAGCTTCCAAAAATTTGTCGTAGCTGTAGTCAATTGCTTTGAGGTACTCGGTGAGGGCCACGTCGAAGTAGGTGAGAAAGTGACCAAAAAATACGTGCCCCTGCTGGTCCGTCTCGATAAAACGGACCTGGATAGGATGAAAAAACCGATAAAGGTATTTAGAGCGGTTCTTTTTGGTCATGGTGTCGACTCTAGCATAAATGGCTTATATCGCAAAGCGCATAGGAAAAAGGCATAGGGCATGGAGCATGGGGCATAGGGTTAAAACTCCGAAATTGAATTTAGAAGTTAAAAATCTAAAATACTCAATTCTGACATCCCATATCCGACCGCTGATTTCGAATCCCCTTCTCCCCGGTCTCTCTTCGTACTGCCTGTTCCGTGCTTTATCCCAGGTATTGCCTGCTGGCCGCCAGCTACTGATTACTCTCCTTGAAGTGCTTGTAGGAGCCACTCATGGAGTGACAGGACGCACTCTTTGATGTCCTCAAAGCAAAAACGGTAGCCTTCGAGGCTTAAACCGTAAGGATCAGGAATTCCCCGCTCCCGGGAACCATAGCGAGCAAAATGCCGGAGGAGATAAATCTTGCCGGATGTTTGAGGGTGGCGGTCAACTAATTGGTGCCGGTGCCCAGATTCCATGACCAAGATCAGGTCTGCTTGCTCAATTAGTTCTGCAGTGAGGAGGCGGGCTTTGTGTTCTGCCAAAGAAACCGAATTTTCCAAGGCCACCTGTACAGAGTGAAAAGATGCTGAGCTCCCCGGTAAGGCGGCAAGCCCCGCCGAGCCAATCTCCATGTCACTATAGGAACTCTTTTCCAACAACTTTTTCAGAAAACCTTCAGCCAAAGGGCTGCGGCAGGTGTTGCCAGTGCAAACAAAGAGGATGTTTCGAACACTCGCAGGACTTATGGGGCCCTTACGAGTCTTCGTTTCAGATGTTGTAAGCTTTTCCCGCATAGATAAAGATCCCGTCAACTAGGGCGGAGGGGTAGCAAAGTCGTTTGTTTGGTAAATACACTTAACAGCGATGGAATTCAAGGTTAGACGGTAGAGTTTATCATTTTAACAAGTGAGGGCTGGCACCATAAACTCGAAGACTTGAGTGGCCAATGGATGGGCCAGATGTAATTGCTATGTTACTCCATCAATTATTTATGAAGTGAACTGGTTCCCAAAGAAGAGTTTGAACGCTCTCTTCAGGATTCAGAAAGTTGATTCCCCCAGATCCCTCCCTTTATTGTGTCGATATTTCGCGCAGGCTAGGCAGATCTTTTCGTATTGTTGAAGCTCCTGTAAAGGTATCAGTTGGGGTATAAGATAGACTCGCTCCATGTCTTTCTGTTTAGGGCATCTTCCCTGTTCAAATGCGAGACAAGATTCTATTTTACCGTAGCTCAAAACAGTCACCTCCTAGCTTAATTAGGAGGCAACCTTTGTGCCAAACTTGGTTCTTAATTGGCACACTGTTATAACGATTGAATTTTACACGAAATTATCATAGGTAGGGTGGAACCATCGTACGGGGAAAATATAGAGAAAAGCACAACCTAGTTAGCAGTGGACTTGGATTAATAGAGAATAAGGAAATACTTTCAACAAGTTGCACAGTGTTAACTAAGTGCGCAACTTGATGATAACCAGGTTGGCACTAACCGGAACAAGTACTACAAGAAAAATTCTTTCCTCAGATCAGAAATAATAGTCGAAAAATATCTTTAAGGAGTTGATCCTATTCCCACTGAAGCAGCAATCAAGATGTTGGATCTGTCATCTGGGCGGATACTTGCTTGTCTAAGGCATGCGTTTCAGTTCCACTCTCCGGTTCTGGGCCCTTCCTTCTTCAGTGGCATTCGACGCCACCGGCCGGGTGGAGCCATATCCCTTGGCTTGCAACCGCTCGGGGGTAATACCCTTTGTCACCAAGTAATCCATTACTCTTTTGGCCCGTCTTTCAGATAGCCACTGGTTGTACTCTGCGGTACCGGTATTGTCTGCATATCCTTGGATTTCCACCTCTATCTGAGGATTCTTCTCCAAGATGCTGACCACTTCATCCAAAAGTGGATGGGCTTCATCTTTTATATAGGAGCTGTTGGTATCGAAGAGCATGGTCGCTTTGAGGGACCAGCATCCTACTTCGTTCACCGTGGCCCCTTTGGGAGTACTGGGGCATTGGTCCAAATAGTCAGGCACGGTGTCACCGTCGCTGTCAGGAGGACAGCCGGAGCTGTCCACAGCCACTCCCGGTGGAGTGCTGGGACACTTGTCTGCATAATTGACAACTCCATCACCATCGCTGTCAAGGGGGCAACCTTGAGCATCCACTTCCATCCCCCTGGGCGTATTGGGACATTTGTCCGCCTCATCAATAACGCCGTCGCCATCGCTGTCTAAAGGAGCTTGCACGAGATAGAATACCTCTTTAACAAAACGCTCTAGTGCCATTTTATCTGAAGAGAGATCACTGCCCTCCACGTAAATGCCATCGGTACGGTTGCTCATTTCCCTGAGAGTTGCTCTTTCTTTCTCCTTATCAGACATGGAAACGGTGTGAAATGATAGATTACTAAATTTTTCTCGCAATCTGTCTTGTGCCTTCAGTGCTTCGACACCCAAGTTTTCCTCGCCATCGGAGAAAATGATAATCGCCGTTTTTCCCCGAGGCATTTCCTTTAAAACTTCGCCCAGATCAAGAATGCCGCTTCCTAAAGGTGTCCGGTTGCCAAAGATGGTTCCCTTTACTGGCAGGTTTTCTATGGCCTTTCCGAATGAATTGCGATCATATCGTTTGGGTCCAACCAGGGTTTTATTAGGGGGAAAGGACTGAATCGCTCCTATGTAGTCAAGTTCAGGAATAAGTGCATTCATTTCAGTCAGTATTCCCCTGGCCACTACAGCTTTGTTTGGAACCGCGCCTTGTTCTGTTAGAAACATGGAGCCCGATTTATCTATGAGAAGGATGAAGTTATCCACCTTTGGTACCAGCCTTTCCTGTGCCAGCACAGCTCCAGTTAGCGAAAAAAATACAACCAGAGTCAAACTAACAAGTTTAAATGTCGCGAATTTTTTCTTCATAACTCCTCTCCATCTTTGTTGGCTCAAAATGAAAGATTTAATTCTCAACAAAAAGTTTTGAGAACTCAACTTAGTTTGCCTGCCATAGGCAAGATAGATTAATTGAGCGGTCATGGACAGTCCAAGCTAGTGAATAGAACGATAGAGCCGCAATAAGATTTTGTCAATTATTCATTGGATAGTTACCCTACTGGTCAATTATAAAATTGGGGCAGGTAATATAGCGATTGTCGAGATATGATTTTGAAAGGTGGCAGTAAATATAGAGGGCTATAGCTAGAGAAGGCTACAAATATTCGCTTTTAAATTTCTTCCATGGCTTCATATGCGCCCTTCAGCCTGTCTCGGAGTAAAAAGCAGAACCTCTCCAAGATATCAAATCCCAGCACACTGTCATGAAGCATAAATTTTCTTAGATCCGAACCCTTTATGGCCAGGACTGTAGTTGGTTTCCGGCAGAGGGCCGAGGACATGAGGGTATGCTCTTCATTTAGGAGTGAAGACCAGCAGCCAAAAACCTTGCCTTTGCTGAGCATTCCAATAGAGGCAGTTCCTTTCCGTATACCAAGATCCAGAGATCTTTCTAGAAAAACGTTACCTTTAGCAACTATGTAGATCCGATCTCCCCGTTCGCCTTGCCGAAAAATGTGATCTCCGGCTGCATAGGCTTCCACACTAAACAGATTTGCCATTTCCTCTAGGTTATCTTTCTGCAACCCCTTGAACAACTCACAGCTTTCCAGAAGATGGATAATCTCTGCACGATCCATGAGCAACCCCTTGGCTCTCAGAGGGATGAATGCTGGACCAGATAACTGACAATTGTGTGTCTACTCAAGCGATTTTCTTGCATCCCTTTAAGGTCATTAATTTACTTCATATTTAAAAGAGAGATTTAATCTCACTCTGTAGGCGAAGACTTTACCTCCTTCGATTTTCATATCCAGTTGCTTGACCTCAGCGATTCTTAGATCCCTTAAGCTTTTACTAGCAGTCTCCACAGCATTTTTGGCTGCTTCTTCCCAAGAGACATCACTTGTCCCCACCAATTCAATGATCTTATAAGCACCCACAGACATAATCTCCCTCCTTATTTTAAGAGTTGAGTCCCATGCAGTTCAACCCGATAAAGGGGGCACACCGCATGGCCCGCAGGTCATGGTGTTACTCGTTAGCCTCCCGCTCCATGTGGCAATCTTCTTACAACACGATATACTCGATCAAGAAATCCCGTCAATCAGAAAAACCATTGCTTATCAAAAAATACCCCGAACTGATCAGGAAACCTCTAGTCAGCAAGGATTTTGACGGCATGGGAGCGGAAAAAGAAAACCCCACCTTTCAATGTTGCCCTTGCTGGTCTGGCGCGGTCGAATGGCGGGGTAAGGAGAAAAGAGTTGCAAAACAAATAGTGATTTTACACCACTGCTCACATTCTAAACAATAGCGATAAGCAAAAGGGTATCTCAATAAGGCAAAGGCAGTATTTTTTCGAGATGAACTACCTAGGTATTTTACCTAACCCCCAGGTTCCTCGACTAGGCAATAGGCAGCAGGCACCAAGCATAGGGCATGGAGCATGGGGCACGGGGTCAGAGGACAGATGACAGATGACAGACGACAGAGGGCAGAAGACAGAGATCAGAGGTCGGACAGGGGAATTTTTAGCTGACAGCTGCGGGCTGACCGCTGACTACTTTTTCTTCGGTGCTGCCACATCGATAACCTCTGCGGTGGTGAGTCTCAACAGTTCATCAAAGGTGGTGCTGAACATGTTCTGGGTGGTGCCAGCTGCCGGATAGATTTTTGTGAAGCGCTTTAGACTTTCATCTAAATAGGTAGGTATGCTCTGCCTGTGTGCCACCGGGGGGACAGCTCCAACCGGATACCCAGTTACCGCTACAACCGTTTCTGCATCGGCTATCCTGACTTTTCGAACCCCAAGGAGGGTTTTGAGTTTTTTTGTGTGAACGTTCATATCCCCTGAAATGAGCACTAAAACCGGCTTCCCATCTGCCAAGAAGACTACCGATTTGACAATCTGGCCTAATTCCACTCCCAAGGCCTCAGCCGCAAGATAAGCGTTCTCAGTGCTTTCAGTAAAACTATGTATCTGCTTTGCTAGACCGTGGAACGTCAGAAATTGCCTAACCTCTTCGTCGCCAAAATGTTTCATCTTTACTTTCACCCTATTCGCCTATGATTTTGACCAGGGCACGTTTGCGCCGACGCCCGTCGAATTCACCATAGAAAATTCGTTCCCAAGTACCGAAGTCCAGCTTGCCATCTGTAACCGCCACAACCACCTCACGACCCATGATTTGTCTCTTCATGTGGGCATCAGCATTGTCTTCTCCCACATTGTGGCGATATTGAGAGACAGGCTCGTGGGGTGCCAGTTTTTCCAGCCAAACATCATAGTCGTGATGTAACCCGGCTTCATCGTCATTAATGAAAACCGAAGCGGTAATGTGCATGGCATTAACCAAAACGAGTCCTTCTCTGATTCCACTCTCCCTCAAGCATTGTTCAACTTGGGGAGTTATGTTGATGAAGGCCCGGCGGGAGGGAACTTCAAACCAGAGTTCTTTACGATAACTTTTCATCATCAC
>JASFKF010000056.1:0-7711 GCA_050118775.1 Syntrophobacterales bacterium | reverse complement strand
AATTACATCCCTATGCCCTGGTCTATGCCTGCCGTTTATTTTCTAATTGACAAAATGGCTGCAAATCGATAATAGGATGTACTCCAGGTTAAGTATTTGGAACTATTAAATAAATTACTTGACAATCATTGTTGCATGTTACTTCATTCCACAGTGATACAAGGGGAAATTGACAAGATGAAAATAGATTCACAGGTTTCTGATATTATCTCTAAGGTGACCGATGGGTATTTTCTCACACGAGATGAGATTGTCTTTCTTTTGAAAATCAACCCCCATTCTCCTGACGCCGGCTTTGTCATGGCGTCTGCCGATGCAATCAACCGAGCTACATCAGGAAACAAGGCAGAAGTGCATGCTCAAATAGGGGTTAATCTGTCACCCTGTCCCAAGAACTGTTCCTTTTGCGCCTTCGCTTCCAAGAATCAAATATTCAAAGAGAAAAACGAACTAAGTGTAGAAGAAGTCACCGAAATGGCTCTAGGAGCCGAAGCGGATGGAGCAAATGCGATATTTCTAATGACTACCGGTGATTATTCATTCGACCAATTCACGGAGATATCGAAAGAAGTAAGGACAATGCTGAAGCCTGATACGGTCATGATAGCTAATGTGGGAGATTTCGCCAATAAAGAGGCTAAACAGCTAGGGGAGGCTGGCTATACTGGAATATATCACGCTGTGAGGATGGGTGAAGGAAGAGAGACCAACATTGATCCGCAGACTCGACTAAACACCGTCAGAGTAGCTCACGAGAATGGATTATTGATTGGGACTTGTGTGGAGCCCATCGGGCCAGAGCACTCCTTAGAGGAGATTGCAGAGAAAACACTTATCGGCCGAGAAATGAAACCCTGTTACAGTGGCGCCATGCGGAGGATAAGCATACCTGGTTCCGAAATGGAAAAACACGGCATGATAAGTGAATACCGCATGGCCTATCTAGTCGCAGCTGTCAGACTCGCTATGGGAAGAAACCTTGTGGGCAACTGCACGCACGAGCCTAACATATTGGGTGCAACCTCAGGAGCAAATCTATTTTGGGCCGAAGTAGGCACAAACCCACGGGACACGGAGGCTGATACTTCCAAGGGTAGGGGATTAGATGTAGGGTCTTGTATGGAAATGTTTAAGGAAGCTGATTTTGCAATGGTCCAAGGCCCCTCAGTGATCTATAGCGAAAACAATGTTCCCTGACAGCTGCCTCCTTACCCTATGGCATATGCCAACATGGTAAGCGGTGAACGGTAAACGGTAAACGGTGAACGGTAAGCGGTAAGCCGTGAGCAGTAAGCCGTTTAAACGATTTGAACGGTCTGAACGACTTCAACTATTTCAACGAATTAACTAATTCTCTAATCAACCAATCAACCAATTAACGCTTTGACCATTTAACGAACCGACGAATTACTGTAGGAGCAAGCTTTGCTTGCGATTTGAAGAGCTATCTGTGCAAATCTGTGTCCCATAAAAACTGCCAGCTGAAAGCCTTGAGTCTGCCGAAGGACTGTCAGCTGAACATTTCCGTCTCGCCATACCATTATGCCGAAGGGCATGATCTTGACATACAAGGGCAATGACCTTAGTTTTCCCGGAAAAGTAGATAACAATTGTTTTTTCCCGATACCATTTTGGCTTTAAAAACGTCTTGACCAGCAAGTCTGCTGACCCATGGAGTCAGGAGACGAGTGGATTCAGAGGTTATCTCAATGAAGAAAAAATATCTTACCCTTATCCTTTGCGCTTTATTAATCATCGGCTGTGCCACCAGTCCTACGGGAAGACGTCAGCTCATGATCGTCTCAGAGGAAAGGGCAATCTCCGCCTCCAAGGAGGCGTATGTCGAGATGTTAAAACCCTACGAGCAGCAGGGCAAGGTCGACAATGATTCGGCCCTGAAAGATCGTGTCTACAGGATTACCGGGCGGTTGATTGCCCAGGCCATAGCAATGCGGCCAGAGACAAAAGATTGGGACTGGAGTATCAAAATCATCGATGATCCGAAAACAGTTAATGCCTGGGCCATGGCCGGCGGCAAGATGGCACTATACAGCGGTCTCGTAATACAGCTCAAACCAACGGATGACGAACTGGCTCAGGTCCTTGGACACGAGATTGCCCATGCCTTGGCTAATCATTCAGCCGAAAAGATGTCAGTTGCCATGGCCAGTTCTGTTGGTGTGGTTGCGGTGGGTGTGGCTGCCGATCGAAAGGGGTTGGCACTAACAGGGGCGGCGCTGGCTGCCGCCCTGGCTATCCAGAAACCAAACAGCCGGACAGCGGAGTCTGAAGCGGATCGTATCGGCATTGAGCTGGCAGCTAAAGCGGGTTATGATCCGCGGGCCGCGGTCACCCTCTGGCAGAAGATGGCCCAGGTCGGCGGTAAAGGCCCCCCCCAATTTCTCAGTACCCATCCGTCTCCGGCAAATCGCGAGAAAAAACTCAGCGAATATGTCCCTGAGATGATGCCCTATTACGAGCAAAAGGGAGATCGCCCTTCCTACAAGTTGTAACCGCAAACGCAATGATAAAATGACAACAGGAAGGTCTTCGAGCCATCAGCTCGATGAGGTTCAAAGTTCCAGGTTCCAAGTTCCAAGTTCCAAGTTTATTGATTAATCTTTTACGTAATTTCAAACTTGAAACTTTGAACCTGAAACTTTGAACTTGACGCGAAGCACCTTGCGCCCTGAGCCTTGCGCCGTGCGCCTTTCATCAATCTGCATTCTGCAATCTCAAATCTAAAATCCCTTAAATCCGCAATCCACATTCCGAAATCCGCAATCCCAAATCGCCTTGCGCCCTGTGCCTTGTGCCGTGCGCCTCTCGTCAATCCTTGAAAATTTAAAACTAGTAGTTAAACTATGGTATTAAATTCCTATTTTATTGGTAGTTTTTCGTATTGAAAAACATTCTCCTCGAGTTATTCTTGCTAGATGAGTAGCAAACCTGGACCAGTCATGAAAACACGGCAGCGGAGCCTCACTGCAGGAGGGGTTGATCATGAAAACTCAGCTAGGTTTCCTTAAAATCATCGTCTTTGGTTTGGCGATGGCTATAGTGGCTCTCTCGGTGGCAAAAAGTGCGGAAGCATCTTCAGCTGCTTCAGGAGTTCTTGACGGGAAAAAATTTGTCGGCCCAACGGGGGAGAAGGGCAAGAAGGTCCATCATGAGGACGTATTGAGCTTTAGTGAAGGTAAATTCACTTCCTCCGCTTGTTTCCAATACGGGTTTGAGGGCGGCCCCTATACCGCAACAGTCGAGGGTGATCTCATCCATTTCCAGGCAGTGACCCTCAGTCCTACGCACGGAAAGATGGAGTGGAAGGGAACCCTGAAGGATGGCACCCTTGATGTCAGCTACACCTGGACCAAGGAGCGATGGCTTTGGACTACCTTTAGGGAATACTGGTTCACGGGATCTTTGGCAGAATAGAGGATGTTAGCCGGAGAATGGGTAACACTGAAAAATATCCATAAAGAAGGGTAATTGTGAATGACGCCTCGCAAGCACCAGCTGAGACGGTCAAAAGCCGACGTTTTCTTAAAATATCTCTAATTGTCGGTTTTCTAGTGTTATTGAATTATGGCGGTAGCTTGGTGGTTGAGCAAATCAACTTTCAGCTCTGGCCCCAACACGAGCACATAATGATCACCATGCTCTGGTTTTCTATCCTAGTCTATGTCCTTTGGATGGCCATTCCCTTCGTGCCTGGGGTCGAACTTGGCCTGGTACTGATGGTCATGCTCGGGCCGAAAGGTGTCGCCTTGGTGTATCTTTGCACTCTCCTGTCATTGTCCCTTAGTTTTGCCATTGGCAGATTGTTCCCTCTCAAAGGTTTCGCCCGGTTTCTTGGTTGGCTTCATCTGCACAAGGCCCGAGACCTGGTGCTTCAAATGGAACCCTTAAATTCTGAGGAAAGACTAAACTTTCTAATACGAACAACTCCTTCGAAGGTTACTCCTTTCCTGCTAAAACACCGCTACTTAATGATTGCTATCGCCTTGAATCTTCCCGGCAACGCCTTAATCGGTGGGGGCGGGGGCATCGGCTTGATTACCGGAATGAGTGGGCTCTATCCATTCCCCAGATACCTCTTGTTGATAAGCCTCGCCATAACGCCCCTTCCTATACTGATTCTGGCAGGCAAATTACCCTTATGATTCTCAGGTTTGTAATCTGGCAGGGGACGAAGGAAAGCTGACAAGCAGGAAGTATTTCATCCACTAGGGAACAGTAAGAATGAGAAAAGCTTTGCGAAAAGATGGGAAGACTATTTCAAAACTTCTCTTGGCAGCTTTGATAATTCTCGCCTCTGTGATCTTGCCGTTTTCTCTGGGAAGTACCTCTCCCTCTACGGCAAAGAGTGATGCTGATCATTCCTTTCAGTTTGCCGTAGAGGAGAGTGCAAACCTCTTGAAAGAGGGAGATACGTTAATTATCGATCGCTTTTCAATGGAAACGGAGGAGAGGGACAAAGGCTTTTTTGTTCCCAAGGGATGGCATCTTTTTAGATTCCGTGGATCGACAAAATTAACAAGTTACACACCCGTTGAAGATGGCAATAATGTCTATATTAAAGCAGAGAGCGAAGCCTCTGGCGCTCCTATCTATAAGATTGCCAAGTTCAGCCCACAGGAATACCCTTACATATCCTGGCGATGGAAGACAGAAAATATCTTAGAGAAGGGAAACGCCTATACCAAAAAAGGCAATGACTTCTCGGTGTCCCTGGGAATAATATTCGATTACGATCCCCAGAGGGCTTCTTTTATCAAACACGTCAAGTACTCCTTGACTAAATTGTTCTATGGCTCTTATCCTCCTGATTATGTAATTCTTTACGTCTGGGGTAATGGAGTGCACGAGAAGAAAGGGGACATAATAACTAATCCTTACTCTGAAACTGTAAAGATGTTTGTCCTGGAGAATGGTAATTCAAATCTAAATACATGGAGGGTAGAAGAAAGAAATATTCTAGAGGATTTTAAAGAAGCATTTGGAACCTATCCAAAACAGAAAGTTGGCGGCATAGGAATTCACACAGATTCTGACAATACATCACTCTATTATAATGCAAGTTATCGCGCTGTTGGCTATTACGACGACATTGTTGTTTCTAAAGTGTCACTTTATTTTGGTGAGCAGTGAGCGGTAAACGGTTAACGGTAAATTGCTAGCTATTCTGTGGGACGATCTTATAACTTTCTGGCTACTGGCTACTGACTACTTTCTCTCTGCTCCATGCCCTATGCCTTCTTAAATCCGCAATCCGCAATCCTCAATCCTCAATCTCTCAAATCTTCCCTCTTGCCTTGCCCAGTTTCAAGGAAGCCTCGATCATATTTTTCGGCACCTCTGGCTGCTCTGACTCAGGCTTGCGCACCATAGCAAGAGACTCAGTAGGACAGGTGGTAACGCAAAGGCCGCAACCAATGCAACGGTCCAGGTTTAGGAGTACTGTTTTATCACCCAACTCTAATGCTTCCATCTGGCAGCGGTCTACACAGTCGCCGCAACCTTCACAGGTTTCGAGGTTTACCGCAACCACAAATGGTGACGAGACCAGGCTGGCGGGGTTGGGGCACTGTTTGAGGTTTTTGAGGACCTGACAGCAGCAGCCGCAACAAAGACAAATAAATGCCGCCTTTTTGGAGTTGCTCGGCTGTAGCACTAATCCGGCTTCCTCAGCCAGGTTAAGGATTTCCAGGGTTTCATCGAGGTCGATCGATCGGCCCAACCCATTCCTCACATAGTAGTCTGCCCCAGACCCAAAGACCAGGCAGGTTTCCTGAGGCCTATGGCAGCCTTTTTCCACCAGGGTGTGTTCCCGCCGACATATGCAGGGAGCCACCGCGATCTTGTCCTGAGCCCGCACCAGTTCCTCAGCCTGCTCGTAGACCATTACCTCGTGCTCGGGGGTTAGGCTGCGGCCCACGGGGATGGTACGTAGTTGAGGGACCTTCCAGGCCTCTGTAAAAAGAGTGGGAAAGTATTCGTTGGTATCCTGAATAAGGTCAAGGTCGAGGTCGTTGACATGGAATTCCCAGATACCAACCATATACTGGCTGGCTCTGTACTTCGTCGGTTTGCCCTCTCTTTCAATGCTGTAGATAAGTCCTTTTTTGGCCATTGCGTCCAGACGCTGAGAAGCCTCCAAGGGGTCAATGCCGGCCCGGCCGGCGATGATTTCAGACTCATCCGGAATCAGGGTCAAGTTTAGAGCCAGTTCCGCTTCTTCCGGAGTGAAAAGCCGCCGCAATATGCGCAGTTCTACGCCGCTCTCCGTGGAGGGAAAACCTCCTGGCAGGTCGTCCAAGTGCTGAGCCAATGCCCGATAGATATCCTCTGACACGATCTACTCCTGTAAAGATTCAAAGCTGGTTATTCAGAGAGGAAAAGTTTGCAGACTCTGGCACGGATCATACGAACCTGTCAAGTAAAACTGAAAGCTGACTCCTACCTCTTACAGTAAATGACAGCAGAGCCAAGTGACGCGAAGCGCTGACTGTCCGGTGCATGGTAAAAGTTTAGTCGGTTGAGCCAGTTTAGCCGGTTTGGCCGGTCCCAAATCCGCAATCCGAAAAAAAGAATCCAGTAGCCAGTAGTCAGTAGCCAGTAGGTTAGCATAGAGCATAGAGTAAGGACGAAGGTTTCAGTGTTCCCCGCTGCCGCTTCGCTTCAGACGGGATCTTCGACAGGTTTCAGTCTTTGTTTTTTCTTCCTGACACCTGATCCGCCTGCGGCGGAAAACCTGACACCTTGAGACTTGGTGCCTAGTGCATAGTCCCTAGTGCCTAGTTACCCTCCGTCCTCTTCTGACCCTCTGCCCCATGCCCCGTGCCCCGTGCTCCATGCCCAATGACAGCAGAGCATAATGACGGCGTAGCCTAATGACGCCGAAGGCAAGTGACCTAGAATGCCTTGCGCTCTGTGCCAGGCGTCGAAACGCCATAAACTCAGAACGTCCCTCTTAACTAATAATCATTGATGCTTCACTTATTGCCGGGGAGACTTTAAGATAAGTGTAGGCAAAAGATGCTCTGCAACTATTAAAAACTCCTGACTTTTCATTGGAGATTCAGACAAGTGGACGACTTAAAATTTCGTTTGAGAGTATTTTTGGTGGTTCTTCTGGTTGTACTTGTGCTAGGCATACTCGGCTTGATGATAATAGAGGATTTGTCTCTGGCGGATGCCCTTTACTTCACTATTGTAACTGTGGCCACCGTAGGCTACGGAGACATACATCCTGCCACCACCGCAGGCAAGATCCTTGCCCTTGTCCTCATAATCACTGGCGTAGGAACCTTCCTGGGTGTAGTGGCCAATGCAACCGAGATAATGCTAAACAGGAGGGAAAAAAAGGCAAGGATCGAGAAACTGAATATGGTAGCCAGCCTTTTCTTCAGCGAAATAGGAAACAGGCTGCTAACATACTTTGTTGAACTAGATCCTCAAGCTGCTAGTTTGAGAAAAGAACTAGTTATTACCAATGACTGGTCGGCTGCGGACTTCCTCAAAGTGAGCCAGCTTCTTAAAAATCACAAATACAATATAGACATTGAAAAGATTCCCCAGGAGGAACTAAGAACATTCTTTGCTGGTAAAGTGGATCTTTTGCTGCGACTTCTCGAAAATCCGGCCTTGCTGGAACGTGAGTCCTTCACTGAGACCCTCAGGGCAGTTTTTCATTTCAGAGATGAGTTGC
>JASFKF010000055.1:0-7732 GCA_050118775.1 Syntrophobacterales bacterium | reverse complement strand
AAAAAATAGCTATAGTTGCTAGCAGACCAGTATTCATAGCTTCTCCCATATTGCTCTTCTTTATGAATTTTCTAAGTTGACTATATTACTTTTCGCTTTTCTCTTCAAGTTCCTTGATTTCCCCGGTAATGTATCAGTTCTTGTGTCAGAGAAAGAAAAGGGGTACCTCATAGGGGAATTTTGCCAAAACCCTTATGAAGGAGGTACCCCAATGCCGCAAGCAACTGCGACAATTACTAATGTAGCGCAAGCCTTCGAAGTAATCAAGGAGATGAATCTTCACGGATTCGAATGGAGTTCGGACTATCGATCTCATGGCAGAGAGGCTTTGAAGATGATTCTTGAAGGCCAGATGAGACAGAACATTGACACCTATCTTGAAGAGCTGGATATGAGAGCAGAGGCGGATCGGCGCAATGGCTCCTACAGCCGCCATTTGCTCACCGAGTTGGGAGACATTGAACTTCAGGTGCCGCGTGCTCGTCATTACAGTGGACTCAAAGTGGTTCGAGCCTATGCCAGACGAGCTCAACACATTGATCGGATGATTCTGGCCTGTTTTGTCTTGGGAGTTTCCACCCGCAAGGTGGCCGAAGCACTGTTGCCGGTTTTGGGAGAGCCGGTCAGCGCCGCGACGGTTAGCCGGGTGGGCAAACAGCTGGATGAAGTGGTTGAGGCCTTTCATCGACGTCCTCTAGGCAATCACTACAAGGTGTTAGTATTCGATGGTGTGGTCATGGCTCGCAAAACTGGCGCCGGAGCTATTCGTCGTCCTGTGCTGGTAGCATTGGGCATTCGGTCGGATGGCAAAAAAGAAATAATCGACTTTCGCCTGGCGCCAGGAGAAAGCACCATTGCCTGGGAGGCTTTTGTCAACGATCTGTACCGTCGCGGCCTGACCGGCAAGGGTGTAAAACTTATCGTGGCAGACGGTGGGGCCGGACTTTTAGCCGCTCTGCCTCTGGTCTATCCTCACATACCCGTGCAGCGCTGCTGGGCACATAAAATCAGAAACGTTCTGAACAAAGCGAAAAAGAACGATAAAGAACCGATGAAACTTGACCTCCATCAAATCATGTATGCCACTAACAAAAGGGCAGCTCGCAAAGCTGCTCGAGGCTTTGCTGACAAGTGGCAAAACATCTATCCCAACGCCGTAAAGTGCCTAAGAGACGACTTGGATGACCTGATGAGCTTTTTCACCTTCCAGGACGAAGCCTGGAGAAAAGCCACCAGAACCACAAATGCCATCGAACGCAGGTTCCGAGAGGTGAGAAGAAGAACTCGCCCCATGGGCGTCTTCTCAGACAGAACCAGCGTAGAGAGGATACTATTTGCAGTGTTCACCTATGAGAATAAACAGCAGGGAATAGCTACCCCTTTTCTGCTGACACAAAACTCTTGACGTTACCGCAGCATTGAGGGCATCTAAGGAAAAAGTGAGGTGAAGCATCATGGGGGGGATTAGAATTTAGAAAAGCCGAAGTTGCCTATCTAGGCCCAAAACAGATACCCACTTATTCCTGCATTTTGTGCAGCAGAAAAAATATAGACGATTCTCACTTATGACAGTAAGTTCGTCACCTTCTTTCACTATATTTTTACAACACTCACAATTATACATAGCTTTATTGACTCCTTTAATCTAAGTGCCGTTATGTTGCTAGCTAAAATGCAAGTCCGATGCCAAGGAAAAGAAAGCCCCACCGACAATAAGTCAGCGGGGAGTCACGAAAGGAGGCGGGGAGAAAAAGAGTTGGGGTTCTATGTGTTAGTAATAGTCAAAATAGCTCCAAAAAAGTTCCCTCCTGCAAAAAAAGCCCCCACTGACCAGTCCAGCTACTGCTATCTAGGCCGATGGGGGCAAAAAACCTGGGCAGGGCATCCGGTGGCAACCCTGCCGAGGGGCACCGAAATCAAAATAGCATGACTGGGGTAGTTTCTGTCAATTCGAAAAAACACCATTTTGCTGCTGCAGGTGGGCGGCCTGGAGAGGTGGAAAAAAAGCGAGGCTAATGCCTCGCTCGTACTTTGACAAATGAATCGCCTATATCCCAGATGTTGCGGTTGGCTCTCAGGGGGAAAAGTGTAGTATGTAATGTTCTCCTTGTTGCATACTTGTGCGCTACTCTCCAGACTTCGGCCTATCCAGAAGATTAGGATAGTCCGCTTGCAGACTCCCCATTAAGGCTTCTTCCAACTCAGATTTGTGTAATGTCATGGCTTGGGAAATTTGTCTAAGAGATAGATTTAAAGCACCTTTGAGCTTTGTTTCCAAAAGAATTGCACTACTGAAGTTAGTCTCCAGAAGGTCAGCACCCTCTAAATTTGCACCGTAAAGATTGGCTTTATCTAGGTTAGCTTTGTATAAATCCGCTTCTTTCAAATTAGCCTGCCAGAGCCTCGCCAAGCCAAGATCAGCCATCGCAAGTACCGCCTCTTGCAAATTTGCTTTTGTCAGGTCAGCTTTTTGCATTTTGGCTCTCAATAGATTCACACTCTTGAGATTAGCCTCAAAAAGGTCTGCTTCCTCAAGGTTGGCACTTTGAAGGTTTGCCTTCTGTAGATTAGCCCCCCAGATAATCGCCTTCCCCAGGTCGGCTGAAACGAGAGAAGCACCCTCCAAGTTAGCACCAGCAAGAAATGCTCCTCTCAGGCTGATTTGAGAAAGCTCAGCCCCGCTAAAATCAGGAAGTGTATTCGGATCCTCACTCCTCCAAGAGTTCCAAAATTGCACACCTCTTTTGAGGATAACCAGGTGTTCAGAATTGGCCATAAGATTCCACCACTGTAAAATTGATACGACGCTGGTCAAATTACGAAAAGGCGTGGCAAGTTGCAAGGAAGAAGTGAGAATATTTGCAGTTGAGGAAGCAATTTTATGAGATGTGAAATGAAGGCAACACAATAATCCCCCCACCTCAGAGGAATTGGGCACACTCTGGGTGTTATGAACTAGTGAAGAAAAATAAAGTGCGGAGTCCTTGGGTACACATAGTCTTTTGAAAATTAATAGCTCTCCAGGGCGACGATAATGCTTCTCCTCGATTCGACCCAATATGTTGTGGCTTTTTCAAAATAGCAAGAGTGTGGATTAAAGTATGTAATCTACACTTTCAGTAGGTCGATGTGCTCTTCAGGTATTAACGATTAAGACTTCTAGTCAACCTCTGGAGGGAATCATTGGCTCCTGATGGTGCTGGCTGATCTTGCTTCTCATAAATATTCAAGGAGATATAGAGGAAAGATCTTGTTTCTTCTGCTCAAACTCTTCTCTGTCAATTTCTCCACTGGCGTATCTTCGTTTCAAAATATCCATTGGTGATTCGTTTCTCATTGCTTCGGAACTGCTCTGGGACGAACTCCAGAGTCTACGAGCTAGAAGAAATAAAACGAAGACGACCAATCCCCAAAAGAGAAGATGCATGACTGAACCAAACCACCACATCCAACCAGAGCCCCAGCTGCCCATCATCCCCGGTCCATACCATGGGTGGTATTCTCCCCTCTGAGCGGAAGGTAGGAGAATCAATTTAGAATATGTCAGCATGTCAAATAGGTTCATAAGCGTTTTAGTTGCTCCCTTTCTAGCAGGTCAGATAGCAAAATTTTCATTTTGGTGCTTAGTATAACCTACTTCTCTATCCTTTTCAGGATGCAGCAAAGATAATTCTGACTAAGTGATTGTCAAGAATGAGGTAAGAGAGGGGAGTGGTCAGCTTGTTTTTGGTAGTGGGTTGCTGGTCTCTCTTTCAAAATCTCTGACCATATATAGTACGTAATTCCAGTGCGTTAGAGTGTGGATTAAAGTATGAGATGCACAGTCCAGGGTCATCCCCTGGACTTCAGATCTCAGGCCTACGTGAACACTCGGATCATTCAAGTATGTTTTGCATATGTTAACTATTTGAAACTAACCGAGAATCAATATAAATAGCAGAGATCGAAACTAGCTAGTCGGCCAGCCCTTACACCGTATACAGTGTAGGGAGAAAAAATTAGGTCGATTCTCAAGTTTGGTGAACTGCAGTGCACGCGTCGCGAATGCGAGTCCGCAGCAAGCACCTACCAGTCAGAAACGATAGCGGTCAGATCAAATTCACTGGCTACGACACTTAATGATTATTGCCAATAATCTCTTTTGCGATCATCTTCCACATCCATTACCAATTCTTCTGGATAACTAACAAAGAAACTATGATTCGACATTCTTTTGTCAATTAAATTAAATTTGAAAATCTCTTTGATTGTATGAAAACCTAATTTGTTGTTTTTGTACTTCTTCAAGATTGTTTGAAACTCGTCTTTTTTTCCAATCAAGTAGGAGTTTTCATCAAAGAAACTGTAAATTTGATCTGTGTTTGGTGGTTTATTCAATATTTGTTTTATTAAATCAAAATAGTCGCTGCTCTCTACGTTGAGTTCTTTTGACAAATTTAGGTTATAGAACTTGAATAATAGGTCGTTTTTTTCGTGAAATACTTCAAGGTCGTTTTCTTTCCTCGCTTCTCGATAATGAGCAAATAAGAACAGTTTGGTGAGGAAGTGATCACGGATCTTCTTGTTTCTAAGTCTGTCTTCTTCTTCGATCGGATACCCCTGATAGGTTTCAGCAATCTTTCCTGCAAAAAAACCCCCGCATCTTTCAATAACAGGGGAGCCTTTCATTCCGGAATACACTTTAATATTCTTCACCCCCATTGTTGGTGATTTTGATTTGAATATGAAACCATCGACTTGTTTTAAATTGTCCCTGAATTTAGAAGAAAAGTCATTCATCTCTTGCGTCACATCCCGATTGGTGTTGTGTTGAATGAGCCTATATTCATCATTCACTTTGACAATCCGGATAGGATCTCTTGGAACTCCCAGCCCAATCTCATATTCAGGGCATACTTTGATAAATTCAGCAAAAGGCTTGAGATCGTTTATTATTTTTGATGGTATGACCTGCCCGTTATACCTTACTTTCTCAAACTCTAAGCAGGAGCTTGCTACAATTATCGGTCTCGGTAACTTCATATCAATATCCCTTGCTATCATTACCCCGATGTAAAAGCGGCGATTGAAGTATGCATTAGTCAGCCCTGAAGGTGCATGGAGCCGTTGGCCCCGTCAGACTGCAGCGGCTGGTTATATAATTTCTTGTTAACTGGTAGTGTTGCTTCTATAACATTCTGCCGGTTTACCACCTGTAGGGGTAGGCTCTAACATTTGAATTAATGATACGCTAACATTTCCATTAGGACTGTAAATTATCGTTTGAATGAATTTATGCTTGTCTATGCATAGTATCATTATAGTGTTACTTGCTCCATCTCTAAGCATTAATGTCTTCTTTTTTAAAACATCTGCTTTGGCAAGAGCCGATGTGGCAAGCAGCAGAACTCCCATGAGAACCAACATACACTTCAACCCCTTCATCATAACCCATCCTCCTTTCATGTTGTCTGTTAGTTAAGCGTGGTGAAAAATTAGCTCAAGAAAATAGCACAAAGCTCGTTTGAGATCACGAAACTTATTCTGGGATTAATCGACTGGACAAAAGGGAGGGAGCAAACTGTGTATTACATCCCTTAATTCACATTTCACCTTCGAAAACTTTGGTACAAGATGTTGAGAAGAAAAAAGCGGAGTCGAAGCTCCGCAGAGCCTTTTAAAAATGATTTGTAACCGCTGATGCGACTAGTAGGTTCACTTGTATCGCTACTGGGGCATTACTTTTTTACCGATCTTGTTAAAATGTTCGACCCTGGTAACTCCCCCAGCTTCGTCATAGTAAATTACCCTCTTGTATACACCAATCTCTAATAGGGGACTGCCTTTAGCGAAATAGTATTCCCTTTTTTGCAGTTTGTCCTTCTCATTGTAATACAAAACAAGTTTAGAAACCCCCTGACCTCCAGTCTCTTTATCCGATGGAAAGAACTCAAATACTCTTCCCGTACTCTTGTAGTGAATTATCATATCTAGATCCAACTTCTGAGAATGTTTCTTGCTTGTGTAGATTTCAATCTTTCGTTTATTGCCATGACCGTCCGAATAGTCTATGACTTGTTTTATCCCTGCTTTATAACTTTTGTCTTGTTCAGAATAGTTGATTTTCTTTGTAATTCCGCCAAAGCTATTCTTTTTGGAGATCACAACCTCGGTTTCAGCCAAAGCTGCTGCGCTCATACAAAGAAACAATACCATCGTAAGATAAGCGACTATTTGTACATGAATATTTTTCACCATAACCAAAGCCTATTAGTTGGCTGTAGGATCCTCTGCTGTTTTTTAGATTACGACAACGAAGTGGACTGTGTCAAATGAGGCAGCGTGAAGGGGTGGAGTTACCAAAGAACGATTAGCGAGGTGTGATAAAGGCAGCAAGGGCAATGAATGCAAGAATTGCAAAAGTCAACACCAGGATCTCCAACATCGGTTTACTCCTGTCTTATTAAGCCCCCACCGACCCTATGCCGATGGGGGCAACCCTAAATGGAGGTATATTAAGTGAGCCATCACGTTGCTCACCCCACAGATTCACCGATGCAAACCCGATGCCAACGAAAAAGCGGAGCCAGAAGCTCCGCCAGTGGGGTTTGAAAAGTGAGATTAAAAAGAAATTTGCCGTTTTGCTCTTTTTTCATAGGCGGACAAAACACTACCTCACCAGCCTGAACATTCTGAATAGTCCTAAGGTAGCCGCAGCCATCAAGGTATGGCTAGAGCAGACTATAAAAAGTTGACTGCAGCGCCTACAACGATAGTACTCACTTGTGGGTATCAGACGCATCCAGAGTTTTCTGCTTATCCTCCTTGAGTCGACACGTTGACACGTAGGACAACTTTTGTTTCTGGCTAACGAGGTCACCTTATAATCATCCTCAAATAGAGCGGAGCCGAAGCTCGACGCGTTGTTTGAGAAATGAATAGTTAAATTGCTTCCGCTTTAAGGTCAAGTCTTCTTTTTACCAACTTTTCTCAACTTCTATACCCGTAGTTAGGTAAGTGTAGAGTTCAGGCCCGTAACGTGAAAGTATTGGCTGCACCGCATCATATTCTTTTTGTTTGCAAAAAGGTACCTCCCCCCCTTTGCCTTTCCAATAAAGGTTATGGAATGAAATTCTGAAGCTCTCGGCTTTAACATCAACTCTCATAGTGAAACCAACATCCCAATGCCTCTTCACATTAAGAATAACATCGTTACCCAGAATGACACCTTCTTTTTGATTTTCATATTGTAAAACAGCTTTAGTGGAACGAAAGTTCGTTGCTATCCATTTCTTTACACCTTCAAAAATTTGATCCTTGGTAGTCCCAGGAACATTAAAGAAATTCTCTGCCCATTTTTCATGCTGAACACATTTAGCACAGCCAACAAACAAAGAAGTTGTCAAGAATAAAATGAATAATTTCCTCATCGCTCTCCTTTTCCTCTTACTCTGAGAATGTCCCGAGGATTGAGATAAGGGTATTCTCGCCCCATTTGAAGGTCAGCCTGATGGCTTCAGAGATAGAATCAAACAGGTCGGCTGAGCGAAGCTCCTAAAGTGCTTTACTGTTATCTACTCCAACTCTCCAACGCTTCTAGCATGCCTTGTTCGGTCCAAGCCTTTCTTATGGCGTTTGCAAGGACTTCTGTTAGGAGCGAGAACATTTTACTAGTATTGAGAGATGCACCCTTTCTCTGAAAATCCGCTATCTTTCCACTCCAAACGAATTTATCATACTTTCTATCGTATAT
>JASFKF010000054.1:0-7745 GCA_050118775.1 Syntrophobacterales bacterium | reverse complement strand
AACCCTGGCGAAATTAAGTTGCTTGTTTTTCAGGGGAAAGTAGCCACAGGATGTTAGGGAGGCTGTAAAAAAGCCGAGAAGTAAAATTATAGTTGCCAGCCGGAGGAGTTGAGATTTAGCTCCCATTTAGGCTCCAGTCATTAGCAAGTTTGATATGTTCTGTCGACAACCTAACAAATTGAAATAAACGTTTAATTTTAATTACTTATAATTTTTCTCTATATTGCCTCAGTGTTTTATTGGTGCAGGGTTGGTGCCAAAGGCTTGGAGAACATCAAAAACGTAAGATAATTGAAATGTTATTCAGTTCCTGCCCAATTTCGAATATCTGACCAGGTCTGTAAATTTGACCAAAGGGCAAAGAGAAATTGGGCAAATGGCCAGATGATGGAGGTGGGGTGAGCAATGCAAGTAAATAGTAAGAAATGATTTGACTTTTTTCTCATATAGGTAATATCATCACCTCAATCATGAGAGGGCCGTACAGTTCGACGGCCAGGTTTCGCTCTGAGGTAGGATCCATTTGTCAAAAGTGGCAACCTCAAGTTTGGAACCGTTAGAATTTTTTCGAAAGGAGGGTGCCACAATGGCCACTGGCGTTGTAAAGTGGTTTGATGACCGCAAAGGCTATGGATTCATTGAGCAAGAAGATGGCCCGGATGTATTCGTCCATCATTCAGGGATTAACGCGACCGGTTTCAAGTCTCTCAATGAAGGCGACAAGGTGACCTTTGACGTGGAACAGGGCAAAAAAGGTCCTGCCGCAGTAAACGTCACCAAGGTTTAGTCGGTATTAACAAGCTTATCATGGGCATCTTGTCTGGGCAGGACAAGATGCCTTTTTTTTGTTGGTCACCTGGAATTCCACAATCCGCATTCCATATTCCTCTACCCTGTGGAATCTCGCCTTCGGCGAGTCCGCAGAGCGGAATTCCACAGGGCAGGTCCGCAATCGAGTTCCTCCAACACTCCAAAAACTCTGGCCATCTTTACCAGTAAAGGTTTGGAACTATGAATTGGCTCTTTGAGCCGGAGGCACAATGGTCTGGGTTTACAAGATTCGAATGAGCTATTTGGTCAGGACAGATTTGGCCAATTGGCCAGATTTTTTTGACAAACCGTACTGTCGAAAAATCGTAAATACTCGCAAATGTGCTAAATAAATAACCTTTCTCTTGGCTCCTATTCTTGGCACTACTTCTGCAAATACGACCGAGTGGCATTTTTATCTTAGCGGTGTTTTGCCACTATTCTGGATAGCTATTCTTGGAAGATAGACATATGAATGGAAGGCCGAGCGAAAGATGCGGAAGTTGTGTTTGGTGGTACGAGGGACCTCTTATGTGCGAGGGGTGTCCTAACCATCCAGATACTAAAAGAAATAAAGCAAGTTCGGATGTTTTACCAATTTCCAAGGCGAAGAGGTGAAGATGAGCTTCCTACCGGTAGAGCCACAGCTGTGAGAAGAGGGCGGTCATCGATCGCAGATTGTGGATTGAGGATTTAAGATTGCACAAAAATTAATAGGGCCAAGCAGGCGGTGGAAGTTAAAAATTTATTCTTCTTTTATTCCATACCCAGTTTACAGTCAGAGATTCTTCAATGTGAAATCTGAGATCCTAAAGCGCTCGCACTAGGGCGATGAATGAAATATGTGGTCTAGAGGTGATTGATGTCGGAGCAAGAAAGAAACTTACAATCGTGTCCATTTTGTGATGCTGATAAAGATGTGGGGTTGAAACTCATCTCCACTTCCAATGGCTATTTTGCGGTTACCTGTTATTGTGGAGCAACAGGGCCAATAAGAGAGAGTGAAGAGAAGGCAATAGAATCCTGGAACAGGCGAGAGTTTTCTAAAAGAGATGCGGACCATTATACGTTTAGTTCATCATTTACCCTGGGGCAGGTGGGTCTCAGAGGGGATCTTGAATCCTTTGATTTTTCTACTGTCCTGCAGATCGTCTCCAAAGGGGAAAAGACTGGTGTCTTGTACTTTAGACAAGGGGAGGAAGTGAGGGGTTTGCATTTAAGGCATGGTAACATCATCGCTGCCAGCGGCAACGAGGGACTGCGCTTGGGGCAGATCGGGTGTGGCAAGGGGTTTATTTCCCAAGAACAGCTGCAAGAGGTCTTAGTGGAGGCAAAGAAAACTGGAAGGCGATTGGGTGAGGTTCTTCTGGATTTTGCCTATGTAAATGAGGATGACCTCAAAGACCTGATTCGCCACCAGATAAGGGAGATAGTCTTGGAACTTTCCTGCTGGGAAAAAGGGGATTTTGAATTTCGAGGCTATCCAGTAGAATTTGACGAAGGAGGGATGGAAGATATTAATATAATGAGAATAATTCTGGAGGCAGCTGCAAGAAGAGATGAAAGGGCTGCTGCCTAGTTGCTCGGAAGGTTTATATTATCTTCTTTCGGTTATTCATTTTTTTCGAAAGCTCGAGCTCTTTTTGAACTTCATCTTTGCCAATTATGAGCGACTGGAATTTGGAGTAGTGTAAAGCTTCAGAGGGCTGCTGTTTATGGTCATCCTCCTTTAACGCATCCATAATGCTTCCTTTTTTCCATGCTGTTATAAATGCGTTGACGTACATAGGGTCAAACTGTATTCCCTTTCTTTCACGCAATTCCTCAATAGCAAGTTCAGGATCGAGACCATTTCTATATGGCCGGGTAGTGGTCATGGCGTCAAAGGCGTCACACACCAGTAGCAATCGGCCCTCCTCCGGAATCTCATTTTGCTTCAATCCATAGGGATAGCCATTACCATCCCAATGTTCGTGATGGTAGAGAATATAAGGTAGAACCGGCTCCAGGAAATCTATTCCGGCAACCATTTTGGCGCCAATCTCCGGATGTTGCTTCATAATCTGCCATTCTTCCTCAGCCAGCTTTTCGCTCTTCAAGAAGATACTGTCAGGAATGCCGATCTTGCCGATGTCGTGAAGAATCCCACCCAATTCAGCTGTACCCACCTCGTCCACTGACCACCCCAAAGAGGAGGCAACAGCCACGGCAAGACGACTAACTCGCCAGTTGTGCCCCACAGTGTATGGATCCCTTGCGTCTACCGCTTTGGCCAAAGCCCGAATCGTATCCCTGTAGCTTCTTTTCAGCTGGCCTAAATAAAGGGCGTTCTGAATCTGTATAGACGCCGGCCCGGCTATTGAAATTAGGAGCTCAAGATCACCCTCGGTAAAAGCCTTCACCTGGCTGGATGCATCCAAGTAGATAACCCCAATAACCTCATTTTGTCGGATTATAGGCACACAAAGGGCGGAACGGATTTTGTCGAGGGAGACGCTTTCACTCAGGGAAAAGCGATCATCCGTGCTTGCGTCATCCACCAATATTCCCACTGAGTCTTCCAGAACCTTGTTAAGTATGCTGCGGCTGAGAAGGGAGGTATCTAGATCATTGCCTCCAGCATTTGACCTAGAGCAGACGATATCGAGTTCTCCCGTAGCCTCGTTGAGGGCCAACACTGCCCCCCGTTCGGGGCCAAGCATGAGAAAAAGTTCCTCGAGGATCTTTTCCAGCACCATCTCAAGAACCAGGTCGCCCCCAATTGCCCGGTTCATCCTCATGATTGCCTGAAGACGCTGCAGGGTTAAATCTTGTCCCCCGTTGACAGAAATCTGTCCAGCTATCTGGGTCTTGGTTAGATCTGGCATCCTTCTCTCGATAGCTATAGTTGCGAGGGGATCCTTGATCTCAGACTTACCGATTTCTCTCTCTGAGAAGCGAAGCTCGGTAAAGCCGATAGTGATGGTGTCACCAGCTGCCAAGAGACGGCTCTCAATGTTTTCGCCGTTGACTAAGGTTCCGTTGCTGCTCTGCATATCTTCAATAAGAAATCCCTCATCTGTTGCGAGGATCTTAGCGTGATTTCTCGAAACCTTTGCATCGATTAAACGAACTGTGTTGTCCGACCTCCTGCCAATGGTCACCTGAGAGCGAAATGTGTGTTTTTGGCCCTGAAAGGGCCCACTGAGGATCTCGAGGCAACCAGTTTTCATCTGTGTGCCCCTGAAATAGATTTGTTGTGCTCAATTCTTCCCGAGAATTGGATGGCCCATGTGGCTACTCCATTGTCGGTGATATAGGTTCTAGCAAGCCCCGTACCAAAGTTAAGACCGAATAAGAAATAGGGAGGAGGGATGGTTTTTTGGCCAGATGCTCTCTAGCCGTTTAACCAAATCTAGTGATTTAGCCATAGAAATCGGCAGTCCCTATAATGGCTTAACAGTTTGATTTTACGTGATATTTGCAATTATATAATGCTTTGGCAACAACTTTGCTCATACCCCATACCTGACTAGTGTCAGCATCTTGGGGGGGAGGAACTTGTTCGATTATCTAAAAACTAAATTATCGGTTTTTGCCATCCTTTGGACCCTAATCACTCTTGGGCTTGCAAGTCAAAGCTACGCATCTGTTTATGGATACGTGAGCAACTCATACGACAATACAGTATCTGTGATACGTACCTCCGACAACGAAGTCGTCTCAAACGTGGCTGTTGGGGAGTGGCCCTATGGTGTAGCCATAAGTCCTGATGGAGAGTACGTCTATGTAACCAATACCGCTGACGACACGGTCTCTGTGATTCGAACCTGTGATAACACCGTCAGCGCAACCATCAGCGTGGGCAGGTCACCTGGTGGCGTTTTTGTCAGCCCCCATGGTCCATATGTCTACACAGCCAATAACGACGACAACACCTTATCGGTAATCGACACTTCCAACAACAGGGTCATCGCTTCTGTTGATGTGGGTTTGTGGCCCGAGGGGCTGGTGGGAACTCCTGATGGGGAGCATTTGTATGTGGTAAACACGGGTGATGGAACTGTATCGGTGATTGAAACATTCGATCTCCGTGTTATTGCAACTGTGGAGGTGGGTGAGTGGCCCTACGGCGTGGCCGTAAGTCCTAGTGGCGAGCATATCTATGTGTCCAACACCCTTGACAACACGGTATCGGTAATCCGCACCTTTGACAACACGGTTATTGATACTGTCAATGTCGGTATCAGGCCAATTGGCATTGAGGTGACGCCTGAGGGCAATTACGTTTATGTCGCTGAGAGTCGTGATAACTCGGTGTCTGTAATCCGGACGTCGGATAACAGCGTTACCGCAACAGTAGAAGTGGGCGACTGGCCCTGGGGTTTGGCTGTCAGTCCCGAGGGCGACTACGTCTATGTGTCAAATATTGCTGATGACACGGTATCAGTGATTAGAACTGCAGATAATCTCACTACAGAAGTTTTAGCTGTGGGAGTAGATCCATACAGCTTCGGTAAATTTGTCTCTCATATATCGGATGAAGTGGAGTGGGTGAACACAGTTAACACTGGTGAGCAAATAGGAATCAGAGGTAAAACGAATGTTATAAAGATCGATACCCTTTTGTCTATAGACCCAAATACTATCATAGACAAAATTGATAAACCTGAACGTCTACCCTTCGGTCTTCTCAGTTTCAACCTGACAGTTAACAGTCCCGGGGATGTGGCTGAAGTAATCGTTTACCTGTCAGAACCAGCCAGAAGTGGAGACAAGTGGTATAAATACGACTCTGTTAACGGATGGCAGGATTATTCAGCCCACTCCTGGTTCAGCGCAGATAGAAAATCTGTCACCCTGGAGCTAAAAGATGGTGGTTACGGGGATGCCGATGGCATGGCAAATGGTGTTATAGTCGACCCCAGTGGCTTAGGTTCATCAAAAGATTCTTCATCCAGTGGTGGCGGCGGTGGTGGTTGCTTTATTGCCACTGCAAGCGATTGATGAAATATCCGGGCTAACCTAGACTAGTCACAATCTCCAATACGACGGCCGTTAGTGTAGATGGTCATTGACATACCGGATGGGGCCATGGACATACTGATCTTACCTTCAAAAGTGTCGCCCCGGTAGGTTACTTTGCCTGTACCATTCATTTCACCACCTTCGCCGCGGCAGTGCATGGTCCAGGTTACCGTGTCTCCAGACACTCTGGTTTTGGTGATTTTACATTCCTCTCCAGGTTGGCTGGTCTGCGGAACGTAGTCATTTTCCGTAATACACTGGGTGTGAGTCATGGGTGGCATGTTCATCTGCATTCCTGGCATTTCCATTTTTGTTGTCACTTCCCATTTGCCTGGTTTGACGTTCGGCTTGGAACCGGCAAGGGAAAATGAAACGGTGGCCAACAAAACAACTGAAACCACAAGTAGTTTGCGTATCATAAGCGCTCCTCCATTTAATTAGTGCTCATCCGAAAAAAGCGTTTTTCGGACTCGCGCCATCAGCGATCAGCTTTCAGCCTTTAGCTAAGTATACATAAATCCAATAATCTGAACTGAATGCTGACAGCTGGACACTTATTAGTTACTGATACATCTTGGTCTTGGTGTAATCCACAAATTTGTCTAACTTTTTCCCTAACCGTTCAGAGGTCCATTCTTTTTATTGACTCACATCCGGGCTAACTCTCTTTCCTGCTCGTCTGCGGTGGGGCCAAATTACCACAACTAAGCGAAGTTAGTCAAAATGCGTGGAATGATGTAATGCAAGGAGGGATGATAAAATACTGGTCTCAATCATCCAAAAAGCCTTTGACTGTGGTGACGAGTTTATCCATGGAAAAGGGCTTGGTAATGTAATAGTTGGCGCCGGTTTGTTCACCCATAAGACGATCTTCATCTCTATCCCTGGCTGAAAGCATAATCACCGGAATGTGTTTGAGCTCCTTTTGGAACTTCAGAAGTCGAGCAACCTTGTATCCATCCATGCCGGGCAACATAATATCGAGAATAACCAGGTCAGGTTTCTCGGTGCGAGCCAGCTCGAAGCCATTATGGCCGTCATTGGCTGTCAAGCATTCATAATTTTCCTGTGCAAGCCTCACTTGAAGGGTTTCAACCAGATCAGGCTCATCGTCCACAATTAAAATCCTTTTTTTGTCCATGCTCCTGTCTCCACAAGTTTTAAGGAAACCACGAAGAGCACGAAGAACACGAAGAGCCTAATATGGTAATGAAAATTACCTTCGTGAGCTTGGTGCACTTTGTGGCGCAAGAATATGTATGTCTAATCTTTTTCAAAGGGACAAATCTCATTCGGGCAACAGCCGTAGAGATCTGGATGCGCTAAAGTCAGTGCAAATTGTGCGCCAGTTTAAGAAAGGAAAAAGTGCCACCCACGGTACTTGCGAGAATGTTTCGAAATATATATCTGATTTAACTAACTCGGTTAGTGTAGCGTTCTTGACATGTATGTGGGAACTAATTTGCATAACCCGGATGTTTTATGAATTGCTGTCGCGAGATCGCGAAGATGGGCGTGCACCTGGCAACCGTCCCGCGGTACCGCGGGATTGGTTCCGAGGCGTACCTGAACGGTACGTCGCAGGGGCCGACACCCGAGGACGCCAGGCCGGGCGGCCATATCCGTGGTCGCAGCAAGTGATTCATGAAATATCCGGGTTAAAAGCCTACCTGACCAAAAGCAGGCTCAAGGAGGGAACATAGGTGATTATAAGGAGGGCCAAAAGGAGGATGCCTAGAAAGGGTAGGGAGGCAACACCTAGACGTATTATTGACTTGTCAAATCTGAGGCTGGCAATAAACAGGTTCATGCCGATGGGGGGGGTTGAGTAGCCGATCTGGAGGTTGGTGAGGAAGATGATTCCCAAGTGGAGCAGGTTGATGTCATAGCCCTGGGCTATAGGAACAACCAGCGGCGCCACAATTACT
>JASFKF010000053.1:0-7775 GCA_050118775.1 Syntrophobacterales bacterium | reverse complement strand
AGTAATTTCTTAGCTCTATCTGCAACGTTGTCCACAGTAAAGCCATACTGTTTAAAGTTCTCATTAGCAGGTGCACTTGCGCCGAATTTGTTAATACCGATGATGTCACCCTCATCTCCTACCCACTGGTGCCAACCGAGTGGTACGCCCGCCTCGACGGCTAATCTTGCCTTGACCTCAGCCGGCAACACCTGGTCACGGTATTCCTGCGATTGCTCCAAGAATAGCTCCCAACAGGGCATGCTCACCACCCTGGCATCAATGTCCTCAGCAGCCAGAATTTCTTGAGCCGCCATTATGAGGTGCACCTCCGAACCCGAGGCCATAAGAATAATATGGGGAGCTTCACCTTTTTCTTTAGAAAGTATATAGCCACCTTTCAACAATTCCTCGGCGGCCGCTACTTGTGATCGGTCATATATGGGCAGTCCCTGCCGGGTTAAAACCAACATGGTAGGGCCGTCGGTACGCTGCACTGCTGCTCGCCAACCATAAGCGACCTCATTGGCATCAGCAGGGCGGATAATGTGGATATTAGGCATAGCTCTCAATGAGGCCAGATGCTCTATTGGTTGGTGAGTAGGGCCATCTTCCCCTACGCCAATGGAGTCATGGGTCATGACGTAAATCACCGGCAATTCCATAAGAGCCGCTAAACGGATAGCTGGTCTGGCGTAGTCTGTAAATATAAAAAAGGTGGCCGCGTAGGGACGTATCACGCCATGGAGTGCCATGCCAGAACAACAGGCTGCCATGGCATGCTCACGGACACCCCAGGCAATGTTCCGCTTCTCGTAGTGCTCTTTGGAGAAGTAAGTGGCGTCATCAATCAGTGTCTTGGTGGAGGGTGCCAGGTCTGCACTTCCACCCAAGAGCCAGGGAAGCTTGGGTGCAAAACTGTTGAGAACCTTACCTGAGGCAACCCGGGTGGCCATGGGACCATCGCTGGTGGTGAACTTCGGGATGTCATCATCCCACCCAGGCGGAAGACTTCTCTTTAGAGCCATTTGCAGCCTTTCCGCCAGCTCAGGATACGCCTGGTGGTAAGCGGAAAAACTCTCTTGCCACTCTTTTTCCAGTCTCTCTCCTCGCTCCAATGCCTGGTTCATATGGGTCAGCGCTTCTTTGGGTACTAAGAAAGTTTCATCTTCGGGCCAACCATAGACTTTCTTGGTGAGTTTTACCTCCTCTTCACCCAAGGGTTCGCCATGAGCACTGGCAGAGTCCTGTTTATTGGGAGAGCCGTAACCAATGTGGGAACGAACTATGATAAGCGATGGCCTTGCTTCCTCCTCCTTGGCCTTCTCAAGTGCCTTGGCCAGCGCTGCCAGATCATTTGCCTTGTCACCAAGATTCTGTACATGCCAATGATAGGCATCAAAGCGTTTGCCAACATCCTCAGAATAGGTAAGTGCAGTGTCTCCCTCAATACTTATACGATTATCATCATAAAGGCAGATGAGTTTGCCCAGCCCAAAATGCCCTGCCAAAGAGGCTGCCTCGTGTGAAGCTCCCTCCATGAGGTCGCCGTCACTGCAAAATGCATAAATATGGTGATCGATGATTTTATGACCGTCACGATTAAAGACTTTGGCGAGATGAGCTTCCGCCATGGCCATGCCCACCGCATTCATAATACCTTGGCCAAGGGGCCCGGTTGTGGTCTCCACCCCGGGAGTGATCCCGTATTCTGGATGGCCGGGGGTCTTGCTTTCCCATTGCCGGAAATTCTTGATCTCTTCTAGGGAAAGATCGTAGCCGGTCAAATAAAGCATGGCATAGAGAAGCATGGATGCGTGACCACAGGAGAGAATAAAACGGTCTCGGTTGAACCATTTGGGGTTTCCTGGATTGTGACGAAGGAACTGTGTCCACACCACGTAGGCCAAAGGCGCCAATGCCATGGGAGTGCCCGGATGACCAGAATTTGCTTTCTGCACCGCATCCATGGAAAGTGTGCGAATAGTGTTGATACAAAGAAGATCCAAGTCCTTTTGTTCAGCAGTCATTCCAACCCCCCCATTCTGTTTCTGTGAGTATTCTTTTGTAGTTCCCTTCCCAACAATACCGCCTGAAGCAATACCTAAGACAGCTCAACCGTGTCGATTACACTCACCGTTCCTGTTATGAAAGGAAAGAGCACCGTCAATGAAGAGTACAGGATTAGCTTGCGAGTAGATCACAATAGGTAATTCCTACTAAACGGGGCAGGACTGTACCTGGCGCGTTGTCGCCGAGAAAAGTATTACCCGATTTTAATGGACAGACAACCCCCTAGAACTGGCAGGATGACCTGAGGGTTAGGTACAGTTCAAAACCATCTTTGCTCGATGTTATAGTGCATGAGCAAAATCCAAGTCAAGTGTGCATATCCCACAAGACCTCTCAGTCCGCCCATCCCGTGGGAGCGGCTTTCTCGATCTGAGCCTGCCGAAGGTTAGCCGCGATCGAAAAGTTCATTGTTTGCAAACGTTTGGGGAAATAGAACCACAAGAGGTTAGATTAAGGGTAGGGCTACCTTTGGAAACCTGCAAGTTCTTAGGGAGGAGTCTCCTCTTTGAGAGCATTTTTTATCCGCTCACAAGCTTCGGGCGAAAGAGAATGGTCGACCATGAAATCAATCTCACCAGCGCGCTCCGAACACTGATGGGACGCGTCCCTGACAAACAGCATTTGCTTCCAGCAACGTGAGCAAAGTTTACACATAAAGAGGTGCATCTTTAGGGCTACACGTTGATATAAAGACAATTTACCATCCAGAGACAAGGACATGAGCTCAGTTGCTTGCTTGCAAGAATACATCATTTCCTCTTTCTATGCTTCCTCGGCAAACCATCTTATTTCTAAGCACTCTCTCAAACGCATACGGGCTCGGTGAAGCATAACGCCCCCATTAGTCGGGCTTACATCTAGAATCTTACGGACTTCCTCCGCGCTGAGCCCATCGAGTTCCCGTAAAGTGAATGCTTGATTGAGTCGGGGTGGCAGCTCGGATAGACAAGTTTGTAGGATTTGCCAAAATTCCTGTTGTTGAAAAAGGAGACTGGGATTGGTTGTCCACTCTGATGGTTGGTACTTCCATCCTCCTTTATCATCAAAATCCTTGCCAGCTAAGTCTGCTACGGCCTCAATGTTCTCCTCCGGCCTCTCCCTGCTGATTTTCCTGATGTGATCTATTATTTTGTGTTTTAGGATGCCAAAAAGCCAGGTTTTGACCGAGGAGCGACCGGCAAAACTTTCCTTGCCGCGGATAGCGGCCAAAAAGGTCTCCTGAACCAAATCCTCAGCCACCTGACCATCTTGGATTCGGAACAAGGCGTAGCGAAAGAGCGCATCGCCATGCTGGTCAACCCAGGCCTCGGGATCGAGAGTGTGGTTTTTTTCCATTTCGCAATCGTCCGATTTAATCCTTGTAATACTAGGAGAGATTTTAACTCTTCTCAAGCACTTTCACGATGTACTGATAAACTTCCCTAGCCTGTTGGTCTGAGAGCTTTTCCGGAGAAAAGGAAGGCATTACTGTTTCAGAGCCATCGCGCGTTTTGGGACTGCGGATGTAGGAGAGGAAGGTTTGAAAATTCACCAGTTGTGGTGCATCACTAAGTGGCAGGTGCGGTTTGATACTATTGCCTCCATTTGGGTGACATCCACTGCATGACTTGGTGAATTGCTCAGCCCTAACCTCAACTCCTACCGTTTCCACTTCTTTTCGGGTGGTCCTGTCGCCAAAAACCAACTCACCACCAAAATAGCCAATGGCTGTAACGTTCACTAAACACAGGGCGTAAAGTATCACAGCGGATTTGGATACGGTTTCAGCCTTGTAGCCTGCAATCAAGGCAAAAACCAGGAGAATAAATAAGAGAACTGCCAGTCCAAGCTTCATCTTGATGGCAAACAGCCAACCCCCTGCGTAGTAGTGCTGCCAGTCCATTAGACCTGAAAGGACAGTGGGAAAGAGCGCAACTATAGCCAAAATAATGCAGTGGTGAGCCGTTTTGGCCAGGGCCTGGTGGCGCAGTTTCCAGGCGACAATTCCGAATAAAAAGGCTCCTATTACCATACCTATAGTAAGGTGGGTCACGGGAGGATGGATCGGATGAGTGTAACCGACCTTTGCCAGGGTGTTATAGAGGAAGGTGATCATCTCACTCCTTGTGAACCGCTCCGACCAAGGCGCGATTGTAGTTCTAGCCCAATAGGAAAGGATCTTCAGAATGCTGTTTATTCTAACCGCATATCAACTCGGAGTCACCTTAGGTAATCAATAACTCATCCCGGCGACATCTAAGCAATGAATCCAGGCCTGGACCATTTGGCGTCGATCAACCAACCACTATCAGGGAAACACCTGAGAAGTATCCCTTGAAAATTTCTGGGACACCTGCTACGGTAATAGGAAATAATTCAAACACACCTTATAAATCCTCTTTCCGAAATACCTGGGGCTTACGCTTTTCTCTCGAGCGATTCACATGCCCTGTAGGTGCCTGCGTTCTGTGGGTTATTGTCTACCGTGCGGCCTCTAGCGCCCGTCCCAACCAGAAATACAGAACTTCCTATCCGAGTGCCACCTGCGGCTGGTCTAGTCCTCCATTAATAGATCCGGTTTCCACTTCACTGCTAAATGGCTGGAGAAGGAGTGGCACTTTTTCATCGAATGACAAAAGGACATTATTATTATTTTTGATTAATAGATCGGAGGACTTACAAGTTAATGAGCAGAACAACGGCTTCAATGCACATTCAGCCTACCATTGAAAACGACAAACTGGCTAAGCTTCTCGGCGGCCAGAAGAAAAAGAGTTTGCCAAAATCAATCGTCAAGAAAGTGCAAGCTGCAAGAGAGAAACTAAATAGGCTTATGAAACCAAGTTTGCACTACCGTATTGTGAAGCCCAGCGTAATGGATAAAGCTGTAGTTCAGCTTGACGAAACTGTTGAATTCACAAGTGCTAAACTGGCCAAAACTTTGAAAAATGCAGAAAAAATAGTGTGTTTTGTCGGTACCATCGGAACTGAGGTGGAAAATGAGATCAACAGCCTCTTGGGCAAGCAAAAGCTTGCAGACGCTTACATTCTCGATGCCATGGCTTCGGTGGCTGTTGAGAATATGATTGATCGTTTCCAGGATCTAATGGAAAACAGATACAGTGCCGAGGACAGGACTGTTACCTTACGTTTTAGCCCTGGCTACTGTGACTGGCCCGTCACCCAGCAGAAAAAACTCTTCAACATTTTTGAATCCAGACAGTTAAAAGTTGAGCTTCTGGATTCCTGCCTGATGAAACCAAGGAAGTCGATTTCAGGGGTTTTTGGGATAACCCCCCAAAAATGCACTTCATACAATCCCTGTCGAGACTGCCCAATTCGCAATTGTGACAGTAGAAGAAGCTAGCCGCTGTCTAGCTGGGAGTGGACCAAAAGCAATAACCCTTTTGCAGATATTTGGAAGGGAAGAAAGATTATGAAGGTAAGAAGAGGATTGTCCGGGGGCCAGTACAGGCCTCTCACTGAGGAAGACATTGCAAGGATACATGAGACCTCCATGAGGGTTTTTGCAGAAATCGGAGTCCAGGTGAATTTTGCTGAGGCCAGAGAGCTCTTCAGACATGCGGGAGCAGAGGTGGAGGAATCGTCCCGGGTGGTCAAAGTACCGCCAGACTTGGTGGAAGGAATCATTTCTAAGGCGCCCTCCATGGTAACTCTTTGTGGTCGGGGGGAAAACAACGAACTCGACTGTGAGATCGGTGGCGACAAAGTCTACATGGGTACCGGCGGTACCGCCTTAAATGTCCAGGATCCAGGGAACAGGGATGCCCGCCGTTCGCAATTGAAAGATGTCATGGATATGGCCCGGATGGTGGAGGCTCTGGATAATATTCATTTTTACATGCTCAATGTATACCCGAATGACCTTCCTGATGAAGACATAGATGTAAATCGTTTTGGCGCAGCTCTCAATCGCACGCGCAAGCACGTTATGGGTGGTGTCTACACTGTCGAGGGCATAAGAAATGTCATCAAAATGGCGGAAATCATAGCAGGCTCACCCGAGGCTTTGAGACAACGACCATTTATCTCCATGGTTACTTGCAACATCAGCCCATTTAAACTGGACAAGAGCTATAGTCAGCTTGCCATAGAGGTGGCGCGCAACCGTATTCCTGTGGTGGTGCCTGCTGAGCCGCTCTGTGGAGCCACGGCTCCCATCACCTTGGCCGGTAATCTGGTTGTTCAAACTGTGGATACCCTCGCCGGGGTCATGCTAACCCAGCTGGTCAATCCAGGTACGCCGGTGCTCTACGGCTGCATTTCTTCCATTACCGACTTGCGGGACATGAAATACCTCTCCGGCGCGGTGGAAATGGGTCTGATGAACGCCGCTTCAGCTCAGATGGCACGTTTCTATCAGCTACCGCTCTATTCAACAGCCGGCATGTCCGATTCCAAGATAAACGATCCACAGTCTGCCTATGAATCTGCCATTACTGGTCTCATGGTGGCACTGGCTGGGGGAAATTGCATCCATGATGCTGCTGGCTTTTTGGAGTTCTGCATGACCGCATCATTCGATAAGTTGGTAATCGACAATGAGATCATCGGCATGATCATGCGAGCTGTTGAGGGCATCAAAGTTGACGATACTACACTCGCTTTTGACGCGCTTAAGAAAGCTGGCCCGGGTGGGCACTTTGTCTCAAGCCGTCATACCCGAAGGTATATGCGCTCCGAGCAATTCCACCCCAAGCTCAGTGACAGGGACAATCGTGACAGGTGGGAAAGTAGGGGGGCAAAAGACACCAACACCAGGGCCACGGAAAAAGTCCACGAAATTCTCAATGGCCCTGCCCAATCCGTCTTGCCGCAGGAGGTTCGTGAACGTCTCAAAAGTGAAATTCCCGGACTTCGGTCCTTTCTCATGGAGTAGCCCGCTAAGACTGACTGAAACATCCGGGCGGAGGATAATACTGGACATGATAGTAATTGCTGAGAAGATCAATGGCACCCTTCCAATGGTTAAAACCGTCATCCAAAATCGAGATCAGGAAAAACTCCTGGATCTCGCCAAGGAGCAAGCTGGAGCCGGCGCCAGCTATATTGACGTCAATGTGGGGACCGGGATTGGCTCTCGGGAGGACGAAATTCAAGCAATGGAATGGGCGGTTGAAACCATTCAGCAGGAGGTGGAAACACCTCTGTGCATCGACAGTGCGGATCCGGCTGTGTTGGAGAGAGGTCTGAAGAGCCGCAACGGACGCCAATCTTTGATCAACTCGGCCAAGGCGGAGAAAGAGAGCTTGGACGAGGTTGTACCGCTGGCTAGCACTTATAGCGCCCCACTTATAGCCCTGACCATGGATGAGAACGGCATACCAAAGACCGTAGACGATCGGCTACGAGCAGCAGAAAAAGTAGTCTCAGCCTGCAAAAGTTTCGGTGTGCCAATGGAAAACGTTTTCTTTGATCTTTTGGTCATGCCCATCAGCACAGACGTAAAACAGGGGCTTAAAACGCTTGCAGCTATCACCGAGGTCAAGAAACAATTTCCCGGGTGCAAGACTGTACTGGGTATTTCCAATGTATCCTACGGCTTGCCCGCCCGCGGTAGGCTGAATGCAGCTTTCTTGTGCATGGCTGTCTATGCTGGTCTTGATGCGGCCATTATCGACCCCCTGGACCATGAGCTCTCGGCAGCGGTTAAAACCGCCGAGGTGCTGGTGGGAAGAGACAGACACTGTCGTAAATACACGAGATCATTTCGGAAATGACCT
>JASFKF010000052.1:0-7822 GCA_050118775.1 Syntrophobacterales bacterium | reverse complement strand
GTTGGCGTGCTTACTCCTGGCGTACTGCTTGGCCTCATCAGGGTGGCAACGGGAACAATCTTTGGGTGTCACCACCGCAGCCACCGGCACCCGGTAATCTTTGCTGCCGTATTTCATGTCACGCCGCTCATACTGCTTGTAATGTTCCTTGCTCACATCTGGATCGAAAGACTCCGCCTTGTGGCAGTCATAGCAAGTAACGTTGGCGTTGGCATGTCTGCTGTTAGCCCAATCGCCAAAGATGCCGGGATGTTCGGCCTTGTGGCATTCGATGCACGCTACCGCCTCCTTGGGCATGCTCCGCTCTAGCCTGAATTCCTTGACCTTGGGAACATTTTGGCCCTGGGCTACCACGTTGCCCACTAAAAAAAGGCCCATTACCCCTACAACCAAAGCCGTAGCAATCAAGTACCTTCTCACTTCTTCACCCCCTTTCCTTTACAACTGACGATTGACAATGGAGTATTGTCGATTAGGTTGCAGGCACTCCTATTTAACTCTAGCTACACTCGTCAATCTTCAATCAACAATACTCAATCTCTACTGACCTAAACCACGGTAAGTATCTCCGTATTGTTTGTAATCGTAAAACTCTCTGGGGTTGTGAACCAGGTTCTTATGACAATCTACGCATTTCTTCTCATAACCCGGCCTGGCATAGACCACGTCACGGTGAGCAAGCATAGCACCACGTTTGTTTGGAATGTAAAGAAGATTACGATGGCACTTCTGGCACTGGTCATTAGTAAAGGAGGCATAGGCCTTCTGCCGCTGTTCTTCATGGTCATACTCGCTCTGGAAAAAATGGACGAGGACGTCCTTGGCACCGTGAAAAGTTTTGGCATAGAAAAAGTCAAAGGTGTCGTGGGGAGCCGGCAGGTGGCAATCCATGCAGTCGGCGACAAATCCCTGTTCATTGTTCACATGAGTGGAGGTCTTCCAGGTGTTGTAGGCAAATTGTATCTCGTGGCAGGTGGCACAAAATTGGGGCGTGGTTGTGCGGACCATGGTGTAGTAGGTGAGACTGAATAATGGAAAAGCGATAATTATACCAATTACGATGAAAATGGCGGGCTTGATGAACTTTCTCATGGTTCCGTCCCTCAATAGGATTTTAAGTTAGGTCCTTTGAGTTTTGTCTACCAATAATTGCTTAAGCTCATAAATGGTGCCCTCTTACCTCGCGGCACATTCTTGAAATAGTTGCTGGATGCTAGAGAGTAGATATTCACGAATGGATGTCGAGTCGCTATTATTTATGAACTAAAACCGAGCGTAACGTAATAGTCAAGACGTTCCTCTGGAAAAAATTATCGAATTTCCCTTCCCACCGGTTAGGTACCCTATAGGTGCATCTATTCTCTTAGCCGCTGGGAAAGCTTTATGGTTGTCTCAAAGGCCTTTTCCACAGTTCTCTCCCCGTCAGGATTTACCAGACAGCAGGTGGCGGGGGAGAGCATGCTTCGAGAGAGAAGAAACTCTCGATCTATCCCCTTTTTATCCAGGGCAGTCCAGATTTCTCCTAGACGTTGTTCCAAAGTGTCCAGGTTTTCTTTGTCGAATGGTTCCACGTTGCTTGGCACAATACCCCAGACCAGTCTTCCGCCCCGGTCCAAAAACTTCTTGATAGATGGTCCATACTGGGTAAACACTTCACCATTGCTGTAAACATCCATTGAAAGTACGTCCATGTCCAGTCCGAGAAGAAAGTCCCAGTCTGGATTTCCGCAAAGGTGCACTCCCCGGGGTCTTTCTATCATGGCGAAGAAGTTCTCCATGTCACCCCGTGCCGCCAGGTCACTGTAGCCGGCTAAGGCGCTGAAAAGAAACTGCAAACCAGGTTCGTCAACAAACATGAAAGCGTTGGGATTTAATTGCTTTAATCGCCGCAATTGCACGTTCACCCGTTTAGCCATAAATTCCATGAGAAACGGCCGGACGGTGTCATTAAACAGGATAGGCCGGTCGTCCTGATCCACCACGTTAAAGCCGAAACTGATTGGCCCCTCGATTTGCCCCCTGATCGCCGGCCGCTGCGAGAAATCCATCTGTAAAAAACTGTGGTACACCACGGAGTACTGCTCACTGATGTCAAAATATTCCGGCTCATCGAAGTGGGCCATGGTTTCTTCAAATTCAGCGATAAATTTTTCCATGGAAAAGCGCAAAGTCCGTTTTTCCATATCCAGAAGGATTCCGGGAAAGTGCTCCGAGGCCTGGACATACATATCCTCGTAGTAGCTCACAAGCGGCAGCTGCGGCCAAAAAGGTACATCCAAGGAAAGAGCTACCTCGAGGGCTCGATCTACATCCCTGTGGGGCATTACTGCCATGGCCGTGGTTAGGAGGTTTCCCGGTATGGGCATGATTCATCCCCTATCAAAATACATATCTCACACTTCAAATCCAGTATTCAGTAGCCAGTAGTCAGTAGGAAAAAGTGCTCTTTTCTCTTTTTGTTTTTCTACTTAATTCTGTCTCCTGTCTCCTGACTCCTTACTCTATGCCCTATGCTCCCTGCTCCATGCTTTCTCACATCTTCTTTTCTCTCTCCTCCAACTCTGCTAAACGCTTCTTAAGCTTTTTCTCCTTTAGCCACCTTTCGGTGACATCGCGGATAATGGCGGCTGTGCCCATGGGGTCACCCGAGTCATTGGTCACCAAGACTATGGTAAATTCAATTGAAATGCGGTTGTCGTCCTTAGTAATTGCGGGTACCGCCAGGGTTTCAATACCGTATTTAGTTTTTCCGGTTGCCATCACCTTGCGGTAGCCTTCCCAGTGGTTCTTCCTCAACTTCTCCGGCACAATGAGATCAAGGCTCTGACCTAAGGCATCTTCCGCCGAGTAACCAAAGATAGACTCAGCGCCAGCGTTCCACATCCGAATTATGCCCTCTTCATCAGCGAATATTATTGCATCCGCTGCCTTTTCCACTATCTGTCGGCTCAACCATTCTTGGGTATATGCAGTCATGGGAGTATTCCTCTCAGGCAATAGCCTCGGCCGCACTTTTAGGTGCATATCGGTTCAAAATCGCAAAGAGTGCTAGTGATAACAAGGAAAGACCCAGGAATACCGCAAAGCCTTGAGAATAGCCCTCTGCGCCAGACACTTTAACAAATAGGCCCATCCCGGGGGGTATGACAAAACCGCCAAAGGCCCCCAGGCCTCCCACAATCCCAGCAGACCCGCCAACGGTCTCCGGCGTGTACTTGGGTACCAACTTGAACACGCCAGCATTGGCGAACCCCATGCCAAGGGCAAGTAACATCTCACCTGCAATTGCAAGAGCGAGGGATTCGGAGGCCAACATCATGGTGATTGCTCCAACAGTAACCACTACAAAGGAGAAGAACACCGTCTTCTCCCCACCGATCCGGTCTGCAGTAAAGCCGCCAAAGACCCTAAGTATTGAGGCAGATAAAGAATACAGAGCGGTAAGTGAACCGGCCAAAACCAGGCTGGTGCCGAAATATTCTCTCCAATAAGTGGGAAACCAGACAGTGAGGGCGATAAATCCACCGAATGTTACAAAGTAGAAGGTAGTCAATATCCAGGTTCGCCAGCTGGAGCCGGCCTTCTTGAGAGACTCGACGACCTTTCCCGATGGCATCAATTCCTCGCCACAGGCAACGAACAGAGCATCTTCGTCAATCTCGATTCCCATCTCTTTGTATTGAAAGTAGGGCGCATCTTTCATGTAAAGCCAGAAAACAACAAGCAGGCAGAGGAGCATACCGAGCCAGAGAACATAAGAAATGGCAAATCCCAAAGAAACCACCAGAACGGGCAGGGCCATAGCAAACATTCCCGGCGCCATATTCCCCAGTCCTGCATAGATGGCGAGGGCGGTGCCCTGTTTTTTCTGGGGGTACCAGTAGGATACCGTGGGAATGCCCACAGAAAACACCGCAATGCCACAGCCGCAAAGGATTCCCGCCATGAGGAACAGAGGGTAATGAGCTGGCTGGGGTGGGGAAAAAAGGCTGAACAAAGCCGTAATAGCTGCAATACCCGCCACAGCAAGGCCCAGAAGGATCAAAATGGGTTTTTTCCCGCCCATGCGGTCCACCATGGCACCAAAGGGTATCCGTAACAACGAACCGGTGAGTGCCGGACTTGCTGCCAGTAGACCCATCAGCAAAGGACTCAGGGCCATAGATTGCTTCAATTTGGTGACGATGGGGCCGAAGGCAGAAACGCCGGCGAAACCAGCAAAGAATGCTAGAGTAGTCCAGGCCAAAGCTGCACCTCGACTGGACTTGGCATAACAGACAGCTCCTTCACTCATAAAAGGTCACCCCCTTTCAATTAATTCCTTAATCCTTCTTTAGAAGCTTACTTCTCTCCTTCGAAATACGATCCATCTGCGAAAAACATAATTCAGCGGAATGCTCCACATGTGCACCAAGCGACTGAAGGGCCAAAATCCAATTAAGGTCAGCACTGCGAGAATGTGAATCTTGAATCGGAACGGCACCTCTAGCATCAGGTTCGCATCTGGAGACAGGGTCACGATTCCGCGGAGCCATGGAGCAATGGTGCTTAGAATGTCAAAGTGTTCGTACAATCCAATGGCAACATTGGCCAACCCCGTGGCGACAACAAAAAAAAGCAAACCTATGGTGACAAAATCGTTCAGGGTTGTGGTGGCGAGTATTCGCTCTTTGGTGATTCGGCGATAGATTAATAGGCTAAGGCCCAAGAGAGCCGCAGCCCCAACAAGAACCCCGCTATAGGTGGCAAAGGCGGTGTGGGTCTGACTGTCGATACCCACTGCATCCCAGTACCTCTGGGGAATCAGCAATCCAGCCCCGTGTCCTAGCAAGGTAAAAATAATTCCCCAGTGAAAAATAGTAATCCCTAATTTCAACCCCTTTTTTTCGAGAAGCTCGCTCGACCTCGTATTCCAGCCGTAGGGATCACTGATGTAACGGTAAAGGTGGCCAACCACAGAGGTAGTGAGCGCCAAGTAGGGGAAAACCAGAAATGCTAGGGTGTTCAAGGTGTTCATTTTCTTAGGCTCCGTTAGTTTTTAATTCCCTAAAAATATCTAGAACAATCGACAATATACCCGAATAAGGACTGTCTTTTTCTCTAAGGCGTGAACCAACATCATTTAGTTGTTCCCAGTACTGTCCAAGAAATGAGAAATCACATTCATGGCGATTTATGGACAAGAATTCCAGAAACAGCGGGAGATAATCGGGAAGTTCAGCGCTTGTGCTCTCGTAGCCAGCTGATTCGTAAAGTTGGTGGAAGCCAATCAGTGCATTTCCCCTTTCCCGGGTATCGCCCCACTTGTGGTAAGTGAGGTTGAGGCTGGTTTCGGGGTTGAAGTCGAAGGTAGCGGTGTACTCCTCCTGTAGACGGATCAGCGAATTACTGACCAGGTAGTTCAGGAAATGCAAACATCTCTCTCGTTGCTCCACTTGAGGAATCTCTTCCACTGCTTCTCTCAATGCCTCAAGCGATAGAATAAATTCATCGTCCGGATAATGAAGTAGTACCGACAGCACCTTCAGAAGAGATCGTTTTTTCTCGTCCATAACGGCCACCAACTCCTTCTGGTTCACAACACAGAAAAAAATACCTTTTCCGCATTCCCAGTTCCGGCTTCCACATTTAAATCCTCGTCCCGCCGCATACTCTATGCCCTTTGCTCTATGCCCTATGCGAGTTGAATCCCGCCGCCCCTTGACCGCGATAGAGATCTACTTCCTTTTCCTTCTTAATTGTAGGAATGACAAAACGATCTTTGTATTTGGCGATGGCAAGCAATCGGTAAATCCCCTCTGCCATCTCCTCGGTCATTCCCACCTTCTCGAGAACACCAGCATCTGCTTTGCCTTCCAGCCGCTTGGAGCGCATGTAGCTGCGAAGGGCCATAAGTCGACGCAAGGCCATCCGGATCGGCTCTCTATTCCCAGCAGTGAGAAGATTGGCAAGATAGGTCAAGGGAATCCTCATCGCCTCAGGGTCATGGATATCATCATCAGATTCCTCGAAAAAATGCACTAGGGGGCTCAAGGGAGGAATGTACCAGACCATTGGCAGGGTTCTGAACTCAGGATGGAGAGGAAAGGCTAATTGCCAGTCCACCGCCAGCTTATAGACCGGAGACTGCTGAGCTGCTTCAACATAGCTCTGGGGTATACCCTGAGAAATCGCTTCAGCAACAACTGCCGGGTCCTTGGGATCTAGAAAAATACCAGTTTGTACGGGGTAGAGTTCTTGCTCTTCCTTGGTGGAGGCTGCCGTGGCAATCTGATCTGCATCGTAGAGAATGAGACCGACATAGCGAATCTTACCCACACAGGTATCAGCACAGAGACTGGTCATTCCTGCTTCAATTCTCGGATAGCAGAAAATACATTTTTCGGATCTGCCGGTCTCCCAGTTGAAATAGACCTTTTTGTATGGACAACCTGAAACACAATATCGCCACCCACGGCATCTCTCCTGATCCACCAAGACGATTCCATCCTCCTCCCTTTTGTAGAGAGCACCCGATGGACAGGAAGCCACACAAGCTGGATTAAGACAGTGTTCACAAAGACGGGGTAGGTAAAACATGAACACTTTTTTAAACTGCAGGTAAATCTGGTAGTCCAGGTTGTTGAAATTGACATCTCCCGGACCCGTTTCACTAACCCCGGCCAGATCGTCCTCCCAGTTTGGCCCCCATTTGAGCCTTATGGGCTTGCCGGTGATCAGGGATTTCGGTCGGGTCGACGGCTGATGCTTCTTCTGCTGAGTGGAAATTAACTTGTCATAGTTGTAGGTCCAGGGCTCGTAATACTCGTCAATGGCTGGGAGATCAGGGTTGTGAAAGATCTTCAACAACTTGCTCGGAGGACCGCCGGCTCGAAGGCGAAGCTTTCCATCCATTTTCCACCCACCTTTGTGGATTGCCTGGTTCTCCCACTTCTTTGGGTAGCCGATCCCCGGTTTGGTCTCCACATTGTTAAACCAGATATATTCGGCTCCAGACCTGTTGGTCCAGACGTTCTTACAGGGAATGCTGCAGGTATGGCAACCGATACACTTGTCCAAATTTAAAACCATACCAATCTGTGCCTTAATCTTCATACCAATCCACCTTTCCTGCCTTTCGCACCACTATAACTTCATCCCGTTGGGCGCCTGTTGGACCGTAATAGTTGAATCCGTAACTCAATTGAGCGTATCCGCCGATCATTTGGGTTGGCTTCACCAAGATACGGGTAACACTGTTGTGAGTGCCCCCTCTCTTGCCGGAAAGCTGCGAGCCGGGAGTGTTGATCATTCTTTCTTGGGCGTGGTACATAAAAGCTTTTCCTCTGGGGATTCGGTGACTTACAACAGCCTTTGCCATTACTACCCCATTTACATTGAAGCACTCGAGCCAATCGTTGTCTTTAACTCCAATGGAGGAGGCATCATCGTCATTAATCCAGATAGCCTCACCTCCGCGGAAGAGGGTCAACATTATGAGGGTATCGGAATAGGTGCTATGAATGGACCACTTAGAATGGGGGGTGAGGTAGTTCAAGACAATCTCCTTGGCCTCACTGCGAGTAATGTCGGTGGAGCCCAGGGCCTGCATGTCCAGAGGTGGTCGGAAAACCGGTAGTCCCTCGCCAAAGGCCAACATCCACTCGTGGTCCTGGTAGAATTGAGCTCGGCCGGTGAGGGTGCGGAATGGAACCTTTTCCTCTATGTTGATAACGAAAGGAGAATACATCCGCTCTTCGGACTCGATACCGCTCCAAATCGGGCTGGTGATGATCTTGCGCGGTCTTCCATCAAGATCCGCGAAGCTCATCCTTTCTCCTTC
>JASFKF010000051.1:0-7882 GCA_050118775.1 Syntrophobacterales bacterium | reverse complement strand
CCAGCCTCGAGGTGTGCACCGAGATGTTAGGGGAAGGGTATCTAGATCGTCTGCAATCATTAAAATCCATTTTGCCTGGGAGGTCCCTTGACTCCTTAGGCCAGATCGTTTCCACAATCAAGAGTTTTCCAGATGGAGAGTCTCTGTATCAACACCTGGAAGAAGGCTACGTTCGCCTATTTATCAGTGCCAAGGGAGGTATTGTGGCTCCCCTCTATGAATCCTGCTACGAATTCCAGGGTGCGCCACTCATGGGAAAAGCCGCAGCGGAAATGAAGAAACGCTTCGAGGCGAGAGGGTTATCCATATCCGAGAGCATGCAGGAACCGCCTGATCACCTTTCTATCGAATTAGAATATCTTTACTTTCTGCTGGACAAGGGTTGGCGCGAACCGGATAAGGCTCTCCTCGCCGAGGCAGCAGAGTTTGCTACCGAAACCATGCTTCAATGGGTTTCTGTATTCGAAGAAAAACTGGCGCATGAAAAGATATGCCGCTTTTATCCTCTCGTTGCGAGGATCCTAGTCGAAGTGTTGAATAGTATAGGAGAGATTCAAAATCCCCCCGTTCGCCTCGCCTGAGTCCGCCTCGCCTTGCTCGCATGGCGGGCGTGGTGGCGGGCAGGCCTAAATCCCCCTTTCCTAAAGGGGGGGAGAGGGTTATTTCGAAGCTATTGTAGCTATACCCAGCACTTTGTTTAACCCCAAAGACTCTGTCGAGGTACAAATAAAAAAGCCCCACTCCCTCATGAGAGAAGGGAATGAGGCTGAAGGGAGAAAAGGGTGTGGACTACGGGGTCGCTTTGATTTTCTGAGACCCGTCCTTGTTGTAAGTGACCTCAGCTTCGAGGTAATAAACCTTTTCTATCTCTGGTCGCAGATCTTTTACCATATAATAGGCCTCACCACTTAACGCCCCTGTATTACAGACAAAAACAATAGGCTTGTCAGTGGGCAACGATTTTATGTTGCTCTCCAGCTTGTCCGTAGGGATATTGACTGCATTTTTGAAACTTCCGGCCTTGTGCTCTTCTGGGCTTCGCACATCAACCAAAAGAATACTCTCCGGCGTTTCATTCAAAATCTTTTTGAATGTAGCGATGTCAATGCTCCCCTCTTCCTTTCCGGCCTTGGGTTGAATAACCTCTTTACTGACACCGGCAAATTTTACCCATGCCGGATAGCCGGCAGAGAACACCTTAACGTCGGTGTAGCCGAGATCAATGGCTTTCTTGGCGGATTTATGGCTGAGCATACACTTGAAGCCGCCACAGTAGAAGAGAAGGGGCGTATTCTTGTCTATGGGAAGTTTGCCTTTAAGCTCTTCGAACTGACTGTCAGGTATGCTAATGGCGGTAGGGATGTGGCCTTGGAAAAATTTTGGCTTATGGGGTCTTGCGTCCACAAGGACTGTCTTGTTACCGGCTATCTGATCTGCCACGTACTGTACCGACACCTCGGCATAGGTCCCTGGAGCTTTCATCCAGCCGGGAAAACCGTCGGCAAAGACCTTGACATTCTGATATCCTAATTTCTCTGCCTTCCAGGCAGATTGATGACTCAGCTTTCACTTTTGACCGCCGCAATAGAAAATCAGAACAGTGCTCTTGTTCTCCGGCAGTTGATTTTTAAGTTCATCAAACTGACTGAATGGAATGTTTATAGCAGTAGGGATGTGGCCCTTGGTATACTTATGAGGGGGCCTTGCATCGATGAGCATGACATTGTCCGATTTGGGCAGTCTCACCCAGTCTTTTACAAAGTCGACGGAAATAATGTCATGAAATCTCCAGTCCGCACTTTCCTTGGTCTCCACCTTTTGAGCGGCCAGAAGGGTGCCAGCGGATCCGAGGCTCATCGTCATCACCAGGAGTGCGGCACAGGTCAAGATTAGGAGTTTTCTCTTTTTCATCCTCATTTACCTCCATACTTCATAGATTTTTATATCTCCACAGGCCATTGAGAATAGCTCGAAGCCAGGGAAGCGTTTGTCGAATCTGCCGGCCGCCTGCCGGTCACCACTGATTCAATCTTCTCCATGAGCTTCTCAGTGCTATCGATGTGGCCTGATTGAACGAGAATTATCTTTCTTCCCCCGTTGGGCTGTCTCTGCACCAGATATGATGTCGGCAGGGCCGGTTTGCCCAAGCAGGCAAAAATGCCCGCGCTTTCGTCAGCAAAAAGGGGGAAATCAATACGGTGAACCCTACGAAACTTCGCCACCTGCCTTTTTTTGCTGCCCACACCTATTCCCATCATTTTGACCTTGTTTCCAAGGGGATTGCGTGAAGTCAGCATGGAATAGAAAACTTTGTAGTTCTTCACTTCTTCCAGACATTGATGGCAGTATTCGTTGTACATTTCGATGAAAATATATTCACTCTCAATATCTTCCAGAGAAATAGTTCTTTCATTGTGTTGGATCTGCAAATAGTTCTTGTCCCGGCCGTCATCTAGAAGAACTAAATGGCAGGAAGGGAAAAAGTCGCCCACGGTTAACTGGGGAAGCTCTTCTTCTTCAACTTCTCCCAGATTATTCGCCTCCCTCCAGCCGAAATAGCCGTGAGGCAATCGATGGACTTTGTTGTAGCCAAGGCGCACGGCCCAGCGTGAGGCGATACCGCTGCGCAGTCATCTGAAACTGCGACAGTAAATAACAATAGTGCGATCCTTGTCCGGTCCGAGGATTTTCTCGAACTCCTTTCGTTTTTCGGGATCAAGAGTGAGACGTTCACCCAGATGAAACTCGAGGTTGGCAGCCTTGGGAAGGTGCCCCCTTTTGTACTCATAATCTGGACGGACATCAAGAATGAGAAATGTCTTATCCGCTTCATACAAGCCCTCTAAATCATCTAGAGTAATAAGAACGTATCCCTCCCTCTTGGCTTCCAGTTCCGCTTGTTCCCACCATAGAGGCGTTTCCTTGCCAAAGGTGGGCATGGTGGAGAGAAAGAGTAAAATGACGGAAAAAGAGATGCCGACAAAACATTTGGCCAGAAAATTCAAAGATATTCTCCTATTCCTGCCTAAAACCCCCAACCTCAAACCTCTAAGGCGAAACCGTTACGCTTTACGCTCCGCGGTTTTTATCTCGTCATACCAGAGCTTGTGATGGTGCTCGGCGTAGTCTTCCGGCACAGTGCCGGTAAACATGGAAAAAAAGGCGGGTCTTTCCTCCGGCGATATTGCCGCCATGTAAATATGAACCAGCAAGCCTCCTGTGACCATGAGTACTGCAACAAAATGGATGACGATTGCCCATTGAACGAGTGTTGTATTGCTCAACAAGATATCCGATAACAACATGATGAGGCCGGTCACAGCGATCACTATTCCTCCCAGGACTGAAGCAACCGCAAATAGTTTCTGGCCTACGTTGTAAAATCCCTGATCAGGAATTTTCGGACTAAAACCCAATCTTTTCAACCACTTGTATCCCAAGGTCATCTGGATGTTCTTTTTGATCAGCCATTTAGAGTCCGTGGAAACCGAATAGGTAAAAATCTGTTTAAGAAAAGGAATAACGTACTTTCTAGAGCCCAAAATTACATACACAAGAAATACGCTCACCCAAATTAGGCCGCAGATCTCATGAGCCAGAAGGAGAGTCTCCCCACTGCCAAAAAGGGAGCGCATAAAAGTGGACCACCAACCGCCCATGAGTTGAAGGTCCTCGTTTTTGATCAAACCCAGTCCGGTCGCTAGCAAAAAGAACCAGCAGAAGGCATTGAACCAGTGCATGAATATTGTGACCTTGGTGTGCCGCTTTATCAGTTTGCTACTCATGAGGATCCTCTTTCTTTTCTTTGTGCTCCAGCTCAGGTGTCTCGTCTTTGATAAGTAGTTGCTTGCCAAGCATAGCCAGGACACCCAAAGCATTGAGTCCGACAAAGCCCCAGACGAAAGGATTTATGACTTTCCACAACTGGATGGCAGAAGGTATCTCTGCTTTAACTGGCCAGTTGATGGGGGCAGTAACCGACATGTAATATATGTTTGGCTTGGTATCAGTTTCCCGATTAACCACCCTGACGGTGTTGTTGCCTCTTAGAAGACGGGCGACTTCACTGTTGGGGTCTTTCAAATCTCCAAAGTTTCTGGCTTTTGTTGGACAGGTTACAACGCAGGCAGGAAGTTCGCCCCTGGCCCGCCTCCGCTCACAGAAATCGCACTTGTCTACAATCTTCTTTTCCGGGTGTCGATATCTTGCTCCATAGGGGCACGCCGGTATGCAGCTTCCACAGCCGATGCACAGCTTGTCGTTGACCTTTACCGTGCCGTCCTTTTCACTCTTGTAAGTTGCGCTGGTTGGGCAGGCCTGCACACAGGTGGGATTATCACAATGCATGCAGTTTCCTGGTTGGAAATGCATGGATCCGGTATTTTCAAGGTGGTAGAGGTTTTCGAAATCAGGATCTTCCTGTTTGATCCAATTGCGCCAATTTCCTGCAGGCACTTTGTTCTCCACCTTGCAAGCGGTCATACAACCTTTGCAGTCTATACAGGTGGAAGAATCTATGACCATTGCGAGTTGTTTTTTCATCACCCTACCTTCCTAGTCCTTCGCCTCATAGCTTCTTGTCAGAACCTATGCTCAGGACCAGTGCTTAGTAAGAAAGTCATTAAGATGCATGTCAGTTAATAAAATGAACTCTACTTTCGCATCGAAGCACTAGTTACCCTCACGAGTGTTTCGTGCATTGCCATATTCCCAGAGAGCTCATCGGAAAAGTCCTCGAGAATTTCGGCAATGCAGGCACCCTTGCCGTAGATATTAGTCAAACCCTTTGAAAGAACACCGAAACCGCTGGCCATGTAAACAGTATCCTCTCGAATACCGCTCTTGAAATTGGCCTTGAGCTCCCCTCTCCCTGCAGCACTGCTAACTTGCACCAGATCACCGTCTTTTATGCCGAGGGCTGAGGCTGATTTGGGGTTTATCCACAAGGTATTTTCCGGCATAAACTCGTGGAGTAGCGCATTATTCTGGGTAGTGCAGTGGGTGAAATAGGCGTTTCGTCCCACTACCAGACGAAATTGTCCTGACGGAACTTTTTGCGGCGATCTGTATACTGGTAGGGGATCCACGCCCATTTCTGCATAGCGCTCGTTGTAGAGCTCAATGCGTTTGGATTTGGTCTTATAGACCCGACCTTCGTAGACGCCGTATAGTTTGCTGGGATTGTAGTAGACCCCGTCTTCTTTAAGGGCACGTTCTCCGTCGGGTAGGTTCTTCAACTGCTGCTTACGATAGTCCTCAATGGTGAAATCGAAGTACTCACCTAATTCCAACCTGTTGGCGAGTTCCTTAAGAATCCAATATACCGGTTTTGACTCGAACAGAGCTGGTACCACGGGATCTCTGGTAACAACGCAAGCGCAAGCGGAAGAACCTTGAAGTCCGGCAGCCGGATCCTGTCTTTCCAGATAACTAGGTGCAGGCAGAACGAGATCCGACATCCAAGCCGTGTCGCTCATGGCGATATCCACCGTCAGGACGAAATCCAGCTTTCCCATCATTTCCAAGGTTCTCTGACGATTAGCTTCTGACTGTAAAGGATTGTGCTTGTAGACGAACCAGCCCTTTATGGGGTATGGCTCTTCCTCGATGATGGCATCCCGCATGTGTTTGAAAGAACCTTCTTCTTCGAACATCATGTGGGCTCTACCCATATCTGCCCGGTCGTCAGGGTTGTCTTCGTACCAGGGTGTTTCGGGAAGTTCTGGTTTGCTCAGCCCTACCTGCCTTGCCGCAAGCAACCCGCCTGGTCTGTCCCAGTTGCCCAACAGCGCATTCAAAATGGCCATAGACCTCCTGATTTGGGTCGAGTTGACATAGTCGGAGGTGCGCCGACCAGGATAGACAATGGCAGTGGGAGCTGCTGCAGCTAACTCCCGGGCTATGCGTCTTATATTCTGGGCCGGTATCTGGCATTCATTGGCGGCCCACTCGGGAGAATAGTCTTTTACGTGCTCGCTGAGCTGCTCGAGCCCAAAGAGCTTCTCTGCAGCATAATCTTGGTCATAGAGCTTTTCAGAAATGATTACATGCATGAGTGCTAGGAAGAAAGCCATGTCAGTGCCCGGTCTGATTGGATAGTACTCGTCAGCCAAGGCAGCCGTTTTGGTGTAGCGGGGATCAAGCACCACGAGCTTGCAACCGTTTTTCTTGGCTGTCATCAAATCGATGCTATCTGGAGTGATTAATGCCTCGAAGCGATTGGCCCCAGCCATGATGATGTATTTAGTGTGGAGCACGTCAGAGAAAGGAACTTCACCAAAGGTGTCCAAATAAGCCCGGTTTCTGCTCAGGAGACAGGCGGATTCATGGGTTGTTATATTGTATGAGCCAAAGGCCTCGGCGAACCAGTGGACAAAGGTGGACTGCATATCAGAACCAGGGGAGAAGAGAACTCCGCAGCGAGTGTATTTGTCGGCAATAATTTTGAGTTGTTCCGCAGCATAATCCAGGGCTTGATCCCAACTTAACCTCTGCCATTTGCCTTCTCCCCTTTTCCCTTTACGGAGAAGGGGATACTTGAGGCGGTCCGGATCATACAGCTGGGCGATTCCGGCATTACCCCTAGCACAGAGCATCCCCCTGGATTTCAAGAACTTGGGGTTGGGATCCAGTTTAGTGACTACTCCGTTTTCTACCCTGGCAATGAGACCACATTTGTTAAGACACATGTCGCATACAGAAAAATGCTGTTCCATTTTGCCCTTGCCTACGTTCTCCACGGAGGGAACCAGGGCATGGAGAACCGGAGTTCTGGAACCTACGGCGGTTGCTACACTAGCAGCCCCTGTCCATTTGAGAAAACTACGGCGTGATATTGCCGTGTCAAACTTGGATGACATAATGGCTCTCCCGAACGGCCTTAGAGCACAACGGCAAAGGCCGCCTCATACTGAATTATTTGCATTTCAGGGGTGAGGGTGAGTCGAAAGCGTGCTTGTACATGTAGGTGTAAATGTCCAGCAAATCTTGATCAGACTGCTTTTCCCACTCCTCCTTGCAGGGCAAGTCCTTGTAAGACTCGTTTGAAAAAACCTTCTCCCAGTCGGCCTGGGTTTTGCTGATAGGACTCAGCTCTTTGGCTACGCCTGCTTCTGAATGACAGGATCGGCAGCTTTTGCGGAAAAGGTACTTGCCCTTACGTTTGTTTCCCTCAGGGGCTGCGAAGTTAACAGTGACAAAACTCAGCGCCATGATGATGGTCAAACCGGCTAAAAGTAGTTTCTTACCCATTGTATGTCCCTTCCTTCTCTAAAGTTTTCTTCAGAAGTTCGAAATTTCGAGTATGTAAGCGCGAGGTGGCCGGTAGAGATGGCAAAAAGGATGCCACTTTGAACAAAATTAAATTATCATTAAATTTTAATAAGTTAGGCAAATGCACCATGTTAAATTGGTGTTAACAAGTGTTAATTGTGTTAACAATTGTTTCGTCCAGGGTTGACAAGGGAATGGTTGAATCAAATGGGAGAGTTTTAGGGGAAAAGGTTTGCTGGGTTAACTATCGTTTTGGTTGTTCGACGGTGATCCAAGGAATGGCGCATATGGTTGAAGGGCCAAGGCGCAAGGCTCGAGCAGATCTGGGTCATTCGGCTTCGCCGTCATTAGGTCACTACGCTACGCTGTCATTTATTGCAAGAGGTAGAGGACCGAGTTCACCGGTCAGCAGTCAGCTCGCGAAACTCAGGGATGAGTGCATATATAGGATATGCTTTTCCTGCCTGCTGCCAGATGCTTGTTGAAGAATAGCTCTCTGCTATTAACTTCCCATTATTTGTTTTACCGAGGGATAAAGGTCCATGTCGGTGTGGGGCAGGAAAAGAGCGGCTACGAACTCATCGTAAAACTTCGGGTCAACTGAGAGTTC
>JASFKF010000050.1:0-7981 GCA_050118775.1 Syntrophobacterales bacterium | reverse complement strand
TGGCATTATTTTACCCACCGGCAAGATTCTGGTGGCCGGAGATCTGGCTGAGTCCGATCCACAGAAGCAAATCCTGCAGAAATACATTGCCGACTACGAGGCGAAATACAAAGTGGCGGTCTCCGGATTCGGTGGCTATGCCTGGGATGGCCTGCAGATCCTGGCTCAAGCCCTGGAAAAAGCGGGAGATGATCGGGCCAAAATTCGCGATGAAGTTGAGAAAGTCAACGGATATGTTGGTATAAGTGGCATATTTCGATTCTCCCCACAAGATCATAACGGCCTTGATAAAGAAGAGGCCTTTGTGATGGTTAAAATAGCCGAAGGCGACTGGCAGATTATTCAGTAGCGGTTGTTCTAAATCACCAAGGGCACGCAGGATCACGAAGGTTCAAGCAATCTAGAGCTGTTTCTTTGTGGTCTTCGTGCTCTTTGTGGTGAAAGACCCTAGTTTACCAAATTTTATAATTTTAGAGATTTCGCATTCGACTATGGATCTAAACGTCCAGATTCTCCAATATATAATTTCCGGTATCACCATCGGTGCCATTTATGCGGTTATCGCTCTCGGCTTTACCATAATCTATAATTCCACTGAGGTGATCAACTTCGCCCAGGGTGAATTTGTTATGCTGGGGGGCATGGCGGTTATCGCCCTGGACAGTATTGGTCATTTGCCCCTCGGTTTGAGTTTTATCCTGGCAGTTTTATCTGTGACTCTGGTTGGGGTCATATTGGAACGCTTTACCATCCGTCCGGCCAGGAGTTCTAATCCCATAACCCTGATCATTATTACTATAGGCGCTTCGATTTTTCTTCGCGGCATGGCCATGATGTTGTGGGGGAAAGATGCGCTGGGGCTTAAACCCTTTACTGGTTCCGATCCAATCCATCTAGCTGGTGCCACCCTGGTTCCGCAAAGCCTTTGGGTATTGGGAATTACCATGGTGGTGACGGTAGGCCTTCAGGTTTTTTATAAGCGCACAATAACCGGGAAGGCTATGCGCGCTTGCGCCTTCAATCGACGGGCGGCAAGCTTGGTGGGTATAAGTGTAAACCGTATGGTTTTGGTCTCTTTTGCTTTGAGCGCCGCCATTGGGGCCGCTGCCGGCATCGTTATTGTTCCCATCACCTTGTGCGGTTACGACGTGGGAACAATGCTCGGTCTTAAAGGTTTTTGCGCCGCTGTATTGGGTGGGCTGGGAAGCAGTCCTGGATCCATCCTCGGTGGTTTTCTTCTGGGGGTATTGGAGGCTCTGGGTGCCGGCCTCATCAGCTCTGGATTCAAGGATGCCATAGCATTTTTTGTACTCCTTCTGGTACTCTTCATTCGACCAAGCGGTCTACTGGGGCCCAAGGAAATAAAGAGGTTTTGATAAAGAAAAGGCACATGGCACAAGGCACAGGGCATGGAGCAGAGGGTAAGGAGCATGGGGTGGAATTACGCATTTGTCTTTTGGACTCCCATCCTTAAGCATTAGATGTGGGATGTGCGATGTGAGATTCAAGATTTCTCTCGATTCAGAATCCCACATCTCAGATCTCACATCTCACATCCAGTTTGGATTTGTTTAGGATTCTAAAGAGGACCAATGACTAATTTGACCCGGTTATTTAGATACAAATCCTTTCAGGTTGGTGCCTTCGGCCTGGTTTTGGCTCTCCTGCCTTTGGTGTTGACCAACCGCTACTACCTAAACGTGATGATTTTCATCGGCATCCACACCCTGTTGGTTGTAGGGTTGAATCTATTGATGGGATATGCCGGTCAGATCAGTCTTGGTCACGCTGCTTTTTTTGGGCTCGGCGCTTACACTTCCGGCATTCTCACCGCTACTTACCACATGTCACCTTGGCCGGCCATGGTGGCGGCTGTTGCCCTCACAGCGTTAGTAGCATTGGTGGTAGGCATTCCTGCCCTAAAGCTCAGTGGGTACTATCTTGCCATGGCCACCCTCGGATTTGGCATAATTGTTCATATTTGTTTCAAAGAATTGAACTACCTAACCGGCGGCCCTTCAGGTTTGGTTGGCATTCCTGTACTTGCCATAGGCTCCGTGATTTTTGACGAGCCGGCGCGCTATTATTACCTGGTGTGGTTCGCTACACTTACGGCTTTAGCCGTGAGCCTCAATATTGTAGATTCTAGAGTAGGAAGAGCCTTGCGCGCCATTCACGACAGTGAGTCAGCGGCCCGTGCTTCGGGTATTTATACCTCACGCTTGAAAATCTGGGTATTTGTCATAAGTGCTGTCTATGCTTCGGTGGCAGGAAGTCTATATGCCCATTTCATCACCTTCATCAGCCCTGGTTCCTTTGATTTCATGTTCTCAATAAAGTTGGTTACCATGGTTGTGGTGGGCGGCATGGCATCCATTTGGGGGGCAGTGTTTGGCGCTGCTACTCTTACTTTGCTACCGGAAGTGCTGGCGGTGTTTCACGACTACGACATCGTTATCTTTGGACTCATTCTCATGGTGGTTATGATCTTTTTGCCTCAGGGACTGACCCGGGGTGGACTGGATCTTTTGGAGAAGTACCGCTTCCGCCGCGGAGTTGCTGGGTAATCTGCCTAGGGCAGGTGATAGGCAAAAGAGAGCTAAACCACAAAGAACACAAAGAGCACAAAGGGCTTGTAACAATTACAGATTTACTTTGTGACCTTTGTGGTTGATTTGCCGGCCTCCTTTGGTTGCTCGAGTTTAACCAGAGGAGAGAAGGTGTCAGCGGGTATGACAGATCCTATTCTCAAAACAGAAAATGTTTCCAAGTCTTTTGGAGGTATTCATGCTCTCCGCCAGGTAAGTTTTGCAGTTCCTAGAGAACAGATAAAAGGCATTATAGGTCCAAACGGTGCCGGGAAAACCACCTTGTTTAATCTTATCACTGGTTTCTATCCCGCTGACCAGGGCGCCATATACTTCAACGGTCAAAAGCTAAATGGGCTGGGACCTCACCAGGTGGCCGAACGGGGCATTGCCCGGACATTTCAAAACGTAGAGCTTTTTGACCGGATGACCGTGCTGGAAAACGTCATGGTGGGTCGACACCCCAGGACCAGTGGTGGCTTCATCGGCGCCGCCTTGCGCTTGGCCCGCCACCGGAAAGAGGAGGCGCACATCAGGCAAGATGCCCTGGAGATGCTCGACTTCATCGGCCTGGGCCAGCGGGCCGGTAGCCCCAGTTCTGCTTTGCCCTTCGGACTTCAGCGCATACTGGAAATCGGAAGGGCTCTTGCCACCGAGCCTCTGTTGTTGTTGTTGGACGAGCCGGCTTCCGGGCTCAACGCGGCAGAGACCCGCGAGCTGGGACAATTGATCTGCCGGATTCGAGACCGGGGCATTACTGTAATTTTGGTGGAACACGACATGAGCCTGACCATGGAAGTGTGCGACGAGATCCTGGTGATGGACTATGGCCGTACCCTGGCGGAAGGTAGTCCGAGGGAGATCCAGCAGAATCAAGCAGTAATTGATGCCTACTTAGGAGAGGAACCGGTTGCTTAAGATTCGTAATCTACAGACCTTCTACGGCAGGATCCGGGTTCTGGATAATGTTTCTCTGTCAGTGAAGCCAGGTGAGATTGTCAGTCTTATCGGCGCAAATGGAGCCGGAAAGAGTACGATGCTCAACTGCATCTCCAGTTTGATCCCTTCCCGGGAGGGTGAGATCCTCTTTCAGGGTGAGAGGATAAACGGCCGGCCACCGGAAGCAATAGTTCGTCTGGGCATCTGTCAAGTTCCTGAGGGCAGACAGATTTTCCAACCTTTGACTGTACTGGAAAATCTGCAGTTGGGCGCCTACCTGCGGTTCGGTAGGCGGGAGAGAAGTTCCATTGAGCACGATTTGAGCATGGTTTTTTCCCTATTTCCGGTTCTTTCTGAGCGATTGGACCAAATATCCGGCACCCTTTCCGGCGGGGAGCAGCAGATGTTGGCCATCGGTCGGGCCCTCATGTCCCGTCCCAAACTTCTCCTATTGGATGAGCCCTCAATGGGTTTGGCTCCAAGGGTGGTGGTGGATATCTTTCACACCATATCAAGATTGCGCCAAGAGGGTTTGACCATTCTGGTTGTGGAGCAAAACGCCAGGGCCGCTTTGAAGATCGCCGACAGAGGTTACGTCCTCGAGACAGGTAGGATTATCCTCCAGGGAAGCTCGGCCGAACTTTTGGAGGATCACGATGTCAAACGAGCCTATTTGGGTCGAGATTATCGTGAATTTACTGAAGGCAGGTCATGACAACGGCTCACATGGTCAACAATAAAAATAAATGATGTGGGATGTGCGATGTGGGGAAGCAACAGCTGAGTCTAAGGAATCTCACATCTCATATCTCAGATCTCACATCACCATACGGTAGGTAACTGAAATGCAAATCTGGAATAGAGATATGGAGTGTCAGGATAGGGATGAGTTGACCCAGCTCCAACTCGAGAGACTGCAATCTACCCTGAATCGGGCTTACAAGAATGTCCCCTTTTACCGCAACTGTCTGGGTGAGGCCTGCATGGACCCCTCTGCGGTCAGGTCTCTGGCAGACCTCAGCAGCTTGCCCCTTACCAGTCGGGGGGATTTGAGCCAGAATTATCCCTATGGCCTCTTCGCCGTGCCCCTCAGAGATATTGTCCGCATCCATACGGCTACCGGTACGGGAAGCAACCCTACCGTAAGTGGTTACACCAGCACTGATTTGGGAAACTGGACAGAAATGGTGGCCCGGGCTCTCACCGCTGCTGGGGTAAGTGCCGAAGACATCATTCAGGTTTGCTTCGATCCGGGGCTTGCCAACTGGGCCAGGGAATTCATGCGGGGGGCAGAGGCTATTCGGGCCTCGGTCATACCCATGACGCCCCTGGAAATTCCCAAGCAGTTGATGGTAATGAACGACTACAAGACCTCCGCCCTGGTGACCACACCTTCATACGCCAGACAGCTCCTGAGGGAGATGGCCAGGATGGGCGTAAATCCCAACAGCCTGTCTCTTAAGAGGGCACTGCTTATTGGCGAGATTCTCAGCGAATCGGGTCGGATCGACTTGGAGAAAGCTTTGCATATCCATATCCATGGAGGCTACGGTCTCAGCGAGGTGCCGGGACCTGGCATTGCTTATGATTGTAAGGAGCGGCAGGGGTTACATATCAACGAGGATCATTTCATTGCCGAAATCATTGATCCGCAAACGCACGAGGTTTTGCCCCCGGGCCAGGCAGGGGAGCTGGTCCTTACCAGCCTTACCGCCAAAGCATTTCCCCTTATCCGTTTTAGAACCGGTGATCTCGCCCGCCTAATAATAGAGATTTGTCCTTGCTCCCGCTCTTTTGCCCGTTTGGAATCGGTGCAGGGTCGGGCCGACGAGTTGGTGGTAATTCGCGGAATAAAACTGCACCCGCAGTTGATTCACGCCGTTATGTCCCGTGCCTGCCAGGGAAAGGTACCGGATTACGTCAGCTTTGTTCGTCGCCTGGAAGATCTTGATGTACTAGAAATTTTGGTAAAAGTAGACGAAGCCTGCTTTTCCGATGAGATCAAAATGCTCGAGCATCTGGTGCACCTGGCTCGGGGGGAGTTGGAGCAAAGCCTTGGGATTCAGGTTAAAGTCCGCTTGGTGGAGCCCGGAACCATGGCCGATTACAGCCACTGTCTGGCTCAGATCATCGATGAGCGGACCAACGGCTAACTGATTGGACTCAATAATAATTTAGCCCGCCTCAATGAGTATCTTCTTGACACCCTGTCTTGTTCTTTGCTACTTTGTGCTCATCGACACATTCCCTTCACAAACGTTCTAAATTGCTGAAAAACCACAAAACTACTTAATTGACTTTGAACAGCCCAATGCAGTTTGGCCAAGTGCTTTTTAAGCAAGACTGAGCGACACTCTAGCAATTCAAAGGCATGAACCAAAAGCTCTCTGTAGTTATGAAACAGCCCCGTTACAATTGATTGACGCAACGGGCGCTGTTAGGTCAAGTAAGAACCAAGACTGTACGTATTAGCTGCAATTTTCACGGTCACCTAGATTCTTGTTCATTCCTAGTCCAAAGCAGAAAGGGGGTGATGGGGCGAAGAGCAGACTTTTTCTGAGTTCGGCCTGAGTTATAAGCATGAGGCAGAGCTTGGGCTTTAGAGGATGGAAGTTTGATACACCTCGAGCTCAAGAATGTTGTGCGATCAAGAAAAGGAGAAAGGAGGACTGGTGATGAAAGCATTTTGCTCATCCAAGGGACTGGTAGGGCTGGTGGTCCTGCTGGCTTTGGCGCTGGTTGCAAGCCCCCTGGTATTTGCTAAAGAGGGGGAGTTCGTGATCAAGTCGGAAGATGGCAATACATATTACGTTGGTGCTCAGTTGCGCATGATTCCCACCTCTGAAAATGACTGGGATTTCGGTCTTGGAACACAGACAATTTTCGCTGCTCTCGGTGGTGCCGACGTCAACTTCAAGGGACATACCACTGAGGCTGGCACACTGGCGCAGAGCTACATCCGGACAGAGGCTCGCCTCTACTTCACCGGGGAGGACAAGGACAAGAAATGGGACCTCTACACTGCCCTGGAGTTCGATTCGGCCGTCGATCAGGACAATGTGGACAGGCGTGGTCGTGACTACGGCCTGGAGAGGCTGCACGGCAGTGTGGCCATCCCCGGCCTGGAGCAGGTGCGCTTCCACGCCGGCTGGGATATCTACTACCTGGACGCGGTGGATGCCGGCGCCGGCTTTATCTATGGCGACGACGATCCGGGATTCTGGTTCACCGGAGACTTCGATTCCATAGAATTTCAATTGGGATATCATAAGAAGTTGGAGGATAACTTCGCCTCCAGGGACGAGGTGGACTTCCTTGGGGATACCGCTGGTGTGAAAGCCGACCAGGACCGCGATATCATCAGTGGTATGCTCACTTACAACATAAATGAAGACAATGAAATAAGGTTCATGGGCGCTTATGATTTGATGAAAACTAGAACCGACACTACAGGTGCCTTTGGACCATTTGGGACCACCGATAAAGGTGCAGATGTAAAGACCTACCGGGTGGGTCTCCTTTACAAAGGAAAACTTGGAATTGTGGAGCCCGAAGCGGAAATTGTCTACCAGGGTGGGGAGGCAAACAATGCATTTAATGAATTTGGCGATCGTCCAAATGGCAGCGACGACGACTACGATATCAAGGCCTACGCCCTTTATGCCGACGTGGCTGTAAACCTTACAGATGCAATTGGTTTCAAGGTCATGCCTCACGTTGGTTTCATGTACACCTCAGGCGACGATGACCCGGATGACGACAACCTGGAGGGCTATACGGCGGTGGCCAATGCTCAGCGGTTCACTCCCCGCTTCGGCGGCGAGGATACCATCATCGGCGACGGCAACACCCTGCTTGGAACTATCCTCTACGGCTATATCCCCGAGCTCTACGGAAATCTCGGAGGCACCCAGGAGTTTGGTGGTGTGGCCACTGGAGGTCTGGCCAATGGCTCCAAGGGTGGAAGGGGAGACAACCCCGGCATGACCCTCATCGGCGGTGGTATCACCATAGAGCCGAAGGAGTTTATCAGCTACCGCACCAACTTCATGTGGATTGAGTGCAACGAAGACTTTTCAGTAAACTCCACGGCGCCGCCAGCCGCTCTTGGTGGAATAGATCCAAGTGTCAAAGTCGATTCAGGTACTATGGGACAACAGTGGAGTAATAGTCTTAGAGTGTCTTTGAACAAAAACGTCCATATTTTCGGCAACGTCACCTTTTTCTGGCCTGGTGAGGTGGTCAAGGATGTGACCAAAGATGTCTATGGTGAGAAATCGGATGACGTGGCTCAGCGTTATGCTATTGCCCTCATCTGGAGATTCTAGAATTATTGAGGTTGTCGGTTGATAAGAATCGTCGTAAAATAAGGCAGATTTATAAGCCTAAATTTTAACACAAAGGCGGGCTTGTGTCTTATGGGCACAAGCCCGCTGGTGGATTTATCTATGAAA
>JASFKF010000049.1:0-8089 GCA_050118775.1 Syntrophobacterales bacterium | reverse complement strand
TGCAAGACCGAGTTCAATCGAGAAAAGAAAAGAAATCACAGAAAACACAGCGAGCTATCTATATCATATAAGGGAGAAATGTGGCATCATTTATTTTGCTTAAGTTGTGACCTTAATGTTCTCCGGTCTATGAGCTTTATCCGTCTCACCCCTGCCGGGCTTGGACTGCGGGGAGCACGCAGATTGTATCTCCAGGTTTGACTTTGCCACCACGGATGACTCGCGCAAAGATTCCTTCTCTGGGCATAACACAGTCCCCTACCTGATGGTAGATGGCACACCGGTCATGGCATTCTTTGCCTATCTGGGTGATTTCAAGCTCTGCTTCACTTCCCACTGCTAGCCGGGTGCCTAACTCCAGTTGCCAAATCCCGATTCCACTGGTGGTGATATTTTCGGCAAAATCTCCGGGGGCTACATCTATCCCTTTGTCGCGAATCTTGGCAATACTCTCCATGGCCAGGAGACTTACCTGCCGATGCCAGTCACCGGCATGAGCATCACCCTCGACACCCTTGTCTTTTAAAAGCTCGCACTCCGCAAGATTGCTTTTTTTCTCTCCTTTACGGCGGCTTGTTGAGACTGCCACAATTTGGCCCTTCAGGGGAAGAGACAAGTCTTTCATGTCCTAAAAACTCCAATGGGATAAACTTCGAGTTTGAGATGCTAACTGAACTGGCAGTTCGGGTCAAGTGGAATGGGGTAGTCAAATAGGTGGGTGGGTATTTAAGCAAAACTTTTTATGTTATAGAAAGCATGGAGCATTAATCAGCTGGCAGCGAAGCGCCATAGCGCGGAGGGTAATGACCTAATGGTGCCTTGCGCCACATTGTTAATTGAGGAGAGATCGAATGAAGGACATACCGGAAATACTGCGCATCCTGGACCAGACGTACCCCAAAGCAAAATGCAGCTTGGATTTCAACAATCCCTTGGAACTTTTAGTAGCTACTGTGCTTTCAGCCCAGTGCACGGATGAGCGGGTAAACCAGGTTACCAAGAGTTTGTTCAATAAGTATAGAATTGCAGCGGATTATGCCAATGCTCCCCTGGAAGAGCTGGAAGATGACATACGGTCCACTGGCTTTTTTAGGAATAAAGCGAAAAGCCTAAAAAATTGCTCCGCCGAACTGGTTGAAAAACATCAGGGGGAGGTGCCGGGCAGCCTAGAAAAACTAGTAAAACTTCCCGGCATTGGCAGGAAGACTGCCAACGTGATCCTGGGTAGTGCTTTTAAAATACCGGGGATTGTGGTTGATACCCACGTGGGGCGCATAACCCAAAGGATGGGATTGACCCGTGAGCAAGATCCGGTAAAGATTGAATTTGATTTAATGGAAATTATACCTAAAGATAAGTGGACGGCCTTCTCCCACCAATTAATTCAGCACGGCAGGAAGATATGCAATGCCAGAAAGCCCAAATGTGCCATGTGTCCATTGCTGGAGCACTGCGACCATGGCCAGCAGGCCACTAGGCACTAAACACTAGGGACTAGGCACTGCAGGGCGACGCGGTGAAACGGCGAGACGGAGATGCGGCGAAAATGCCAGAAATTGGAAGGAATTCTCTTTGCATTGCTTTTCTCCTGAATTGTGGATTCTCACTTCTGGCTCCCTACTCTATGCCCCATGCTAATATGACAGCGAAGCGTAATGACCTAAGGGTGCCTTGAGCCTGGCCGAACTGAGAAAAACGTTAAGAACTGTCTGAAACTTCGATTATAGATATGACTATGGACAAACCCATGAAGGTTCGTGCCCTCGGTCTCATGTCCGGTGGTCTCGACAGCATGCTGGCTGTTAGGGTGCTTCTTGATCAGGGAATCGAGGTAACCGGGATTACCTTTCAGACCCCGTTTTTTGGGCCTGAAGGAGCACAAAAGGCAGCTGATCAGCTTGGAATAGCCCTGCGGGTGGTGGATATAGGAGAGGTCCACTTGGAGATGCTCAAAAACCCTAAGTATGGTTACGGTAGCCAGATGAATCCCTGCATCGATTGCCACGCCCTCATGCTCAGAGCGGCCGGCAGAATCATGGACAAAGAAGGCTTTGATTTACTTAGCACAGGTGAGGTCTTAGGCCAGCGCCCCATGTCCCAGAGGAAAGATGCTCTTCGGGCGGTGGAAAAGCTCTCTGGGTACGGAGGGTACATTCTCCGTCCACTGAGCGCCAGGTTGCTTCCGGAAACGATACCTGAAAGAGAAGGTAAGGTCGATCGCCAGCGACTTCTGGACATCCGCGGACGGTCTCGCAAACGGCAGATGGCCCTTGCCTCCCGTTATTCCCTAAAAGAATATCCTAGTCCCGGTGGGGGATGCATCCTTACCAAGGCAGGCTTTGCTGATAGGTTGAGAGATCTTTTAGCCACCCAGGAAAATGTGGGACTCCACGAGGTGGAGTTGCTAAAGTGGGGACGTCATTTAAGGCTTTCCGGAGGTAGACGTCTCGTAGTTGGGCGAGTGCATGGGGACAATCTTAAACTACAGGAGTTGGCCCGCGAGGAAGATCTGCTTTTGAGGGTGAAAGGAGTGCCGGGTCCGACAGGTATCATGGAGGCTATGGCTGGGGAGGAAGAAGTGGAATTGGCGGCGCACATTGTGGCAGCCTACAGCGATGTCGAGACCGGCAAAGAAGCCATAGTCGAGGTGTCGGGGAAGGAAGACCGTGAGATTGCAATTACGGTAAGAGCCAAGGAAGAGTTTCGAGAGCTACTTATCTAACGCAGGTAGATTTACAAGACGACTGAAAGTCATTTGTTTTGAACTGCAGAACCGCAGAATGGGAAACCGCTGAATATCGAAATGAAAAATGTTGTTTTATTCCTTATTAAAAACTTCTGCTGTTCGAAATTCCTTGTGCGACATTCTGCGGTTTAAAGATGGGGTAGCTCAGATAGGGTCAATTTCTACTGCTTTCCTCCTCAATTCTGGATTTTGACTCCTAACTCTATACTTACTTGTCCAACTTCTGGCCTGTCTCTTGCTGCCAGAGCTCGCCTAGCCTACCAGTACGATATCCTTCCAAGTCCAAGGTCACGGCCACATAGCCCAAAGACCTGAAACGGGCCACCAGACGATCACGTAAATCTATGTCGCTGAGCCTGGCAATCTCTTCAGGAGAAAGTTCAATACGAGCCGTGCCTCGGTGATCTCTCACTCTGACCAGATTAAAGCCCTCGTCATAAAGAAATCCCTCAGCAGATTCCACCCTTGCTAGAGATTCCAGATCAAGAGGTGTTCCGTAGGGAATTCTTGAGGCCAGACAGGCCATGGGTGGGAGATTCCAAGAAGACAGACCTAATTTTTCACTGAGAATACGGACCTCTTCCTTGCTAAGACCTGCCTCGGACAAAGGGCTCCTTATGCCCAGCTCAACAAGGGCACGATGTCCAGGCCGATGGTCACTTGCATCAGACAACTGGGTGCCTTCAACAAGGTAAGGAATGGACATTCTCCGGGCCTCGGCGAGTCCTTGAGAAAAAACCTGTTTTTTGCAGTGGTAGCAGCGATCAGGTTTATTTATCCGGATTTCCTCGATAGCAAGGGGATTCATCTCGAGGAAAATGTGGCTTATGTTCCTTTCCTCGCAGAAGCGAGTAGCACGATCCAGTTCTTGGCGTGACAGGAAGGGTGATACAAAGGTTATAGCTTTCGCCCCATCTCCCAAGACCTCATGAGCAAGGTGAAGCAGAAGACTACTGTCAACGCCACCGGAGAAAGCTACCAGTACCGAACCAAGGTCACGGAGGATATTTCTTAATCTTTTGAGAGCATCTTCCAACACTTTTTTCTTCTGTTTGTCATGCTACTTTAAAAAAAAGTCCTTCCCCTCCCCTGGCGGGAGTGGATAAAGGGGAGGGGGATCACCCCCACCTTAATCCTCCCCCGTCAAGGGGGAGGAAATTATAGGGTCCCCCAATGCAAATTTTAGTTTAACCGGCAAACCGGCAAACTGGCAAACCGGCAAAACCCGAAAGGATCTAGACAGTAGGCAAGAGATGCTGCGGTTCTCCCAGGAGAAATTTACCTTGTCTGATCCAGCCTTTCAGAATATCGGCAATCTCCCTGGCTCGTGGTAGGCTGGAAAGTGGCACGGATTGAACCTCTCGGCCGTTGAAGCGGAAGGAGCCGCTTTTCAGTTCGGCGTAACTCACCTGGCCTACGGTTTTGCCCGTTCCTTTAGGGTAATCTTCGCTATAGTCCACAATGGGGGCAAAAAGTTCTTCATCGGCAACAGCTGTATAACGGGCCATCTCCTCATCGAGTATGGGGATGGGAATCCCTAATCCAACCGCCAGGGAACAACCGTAGCCGAGTATGCTCACTCCAAGCAACCACCGTGACTGCATCTGTTTGAGATCTCCTATGACCATGAGAGTGCCAGCGGGCCTGAGGGGAGTGTCATTGGGGGCTCGGTCCACTTGAGGCAGGTGCTGGGTGCCGGGCCAGGCAACGTATCCTTGAGCGCCACCCAGAAAAATGCGTGTTCCCAGCCCGACGGTGCGATAAAGAGGATCGTTGAACAGGGGACTCAACTGGCCGGAAGTGGAATAGTTGGCGTTGGCGCCATTCGGTTTGAGGACCCCCATATAGGTAAAGATAGTCTTCTTTGAGAGGTTAATCCCGCAGTTGTAGTTCTGGTAACCATTTCTAGGATTGCACAACAGTCCGTAGTTGAGTTTTTTGAGGCTCACTTTCTTTTCATACTGGCGCCGTGGATAACAATCTGTGCCGTAAGCCTCTGCTCGCAGTTTGACAGATTTTCCGGACACCAAATCGCTTATGACGTGGCCGCCGCCATATTCAAAAGCACCTGGGTGAATCTTGTTTAAAGGATCGTCTTCGGTCGGCTCCGTGGCACCTATATAAATATCCACCGCAGCGATGCCGGCGTAAGCAAGGACATCGTTGAGCCAGACCTTGGAGGCTTTTATGGGCGGGCTTACCGGACCAAAATTGATAAACGCACCGGAGGAACACATGGGTGCAAAGGTGCCGGTGGTTACTACGTCCACCTGTTTCGCCGCCTTTACCTCACCCTTCTTCCTCACTAGGTCAATCATCTCCTCGGCAGTAACCACCACTGCCTGCCCCTGCTTGATCTTCTCATTAATCTCCTGAATCGTTTTATTAACCTGAAACCTCGCCATGGTTACTCCTTAAGTTTCGCGATAGCTATGTTATAGAAGGCATAGAGCAAGAACTAAGGTTTCAGTGTTCAGGTTTCAGGTTTCAGCCTTTTTGTTTTTCCCCCCTGACACCTGACACCTGACACCTTGAGACTCGGTGCCTAGTGCTTACTGTTTAGTGCCTAGTTTCTTTGACTATGCGCTTTGCGCCTTCCTTATCTTCTCCGCCAACACCTCAGGCAGCGCTCTCGCCTTCCAAGTATGATCTATGGCTACGCAGGTGGCCGTACCCTCAGCCAGAAGATCAACGTCAGGGGGGCGATAAAAGTTGAACTGGAAGACGATGGCTTTTTCCTTGAGTTCCTTGATTGAAGTCTCCATTTCAAGCATCTCACCGTAACGGGCAGGTTTGAGAAAACGGCAGTCAGCGGCAACAATGGGCAAGCCAAATTTTGCTTCCCGGTTACGAAAGATAGTTTCAGGTGCCAGGCCAAGGTGGCGAAGGAACTCTTCTATGCCCCGGTGGCAATAGCGAAAATAGCTTACAAAGTAAACCACCCCGTAAGGGTCTGTATCACCGAAACGGACAAATACCTTGGTTTTGTGGCTAAGCATGCTGTGCCTCCTACCGGTTTATCGCTGATTTAACCGAAGTACTCCTGTGTGTTACTCATAGATATTTACCATTATTTTTAAGCGGCTACCCACTTTCGTTTAGGGCTTAATTTAGGTTAAGGAGGTATAATTCGATACTCTCTCTTATAAGGGAATAAAAGAAAAAAATCACGAACTATTTTTTGCTTGACAAACCGTGGGGTCAGGTTATTATTGAAACAAATTCAGTTGTTTAATACTATTTTCTACGCGTTTTCTACAATCAAAAGCTTTTCACTCCTTCACGGAAGCGAACCGGTTACACCAGCACAACAGAAAGGTCTAACTCGAGTATATAACTCGCATTCTATATTTCTCGTTGCACCTGTTTTCTAGTTCTAGCGCAACCAGCGACACGACCAGATTCATTACATACCATGAGAGAAATCTGTTGCTCAAGAGAATCAGTGCTCTAAGAGTCAACAGTTTCTATACCTGGCAAGCAGGCCAGCACATATTTCCACCAACACATCAGACATCTTCTATGATCATATCTGCCTCATGAGGTAGATACTGCTGCCCCTCATGACCTCAGCCCCCATGCTGTTGGGCGAGGCCACTAGAGGGACATATACGCGCTCTATGTCTTGATCGTAGAGTTTTTGGTTTTCACTACTCAATTAGAAGGGGGTGATACAGGAACCAGTCCATTACCACCATGAAGGTGGTAAGAACGATTCACCGACTGTTAGAGCAGACACCCTTCATAAGGAAAAACCAACCATTGAGCCCCGCAACTTTCCTGCCTACTTGGGGCTGAGGTTCCTATTAAAAGCTCTAACCAGATCGCAGTGAGAAAGGAGGTGGTAAGTTACAGCGACTAGGGAATATGAGCCAAACCTCTAATATGAATAAGGAGTATCCAGTAAGTTTGGCGAAAATACTGTTAATCGGAGGTTAAAACATGCCAGAAAAAAAAGATGTTGAAATAAACAGCAGGGCCGACACCATAGGTCTGATGGATATGGATGTTAGGCCCTACCCGGTCACACCTCCACCTTCCTACGACCAAGTAAAACCGGTGTACGAAAAAAGGAAGGCGCTGGAGTTCTGTGAGTGGGCCGAGGATAACCTCAAATTCGAAAAGAGATACGGCAAAGATGAGGCCCTGGCAGGCTACAGGGTTCTGGATATCGGCCTCTGGCGGCTGGGTCACAAGTTCTGCGCCTCACTGTTCGGCGAAGCCGGGGCCGAGGTTGTCTCTATCGAACCGCCCTCCGGCGACCCCTTGCGGAAGCTGACGCCTTTTGGCCGGGAAGAGTACCTGCTGGAAAATCTGGAAACCGGCGAAAAGTGTGGCATGGAGTTCGTCGCTGAGACGGTAAACACCCATTGCATCACCCTGGATGTGGAGACCGAGGATGGCCGGGAACTTTTCAAAAAAATGGCTAAAAATGTCGACGTTTTGATCGACGGCATGCCCCCCGGTTACATGGATGGTCTAGGTATCGGCTACCGGCAGCTCAAGGAAGCCAACCCCAAGATGATTTACGTCTGGGTCGGCATGCTCGGCCAGTGGGGACCCTGGAAGGACAAGCAGTCCAAGTTCGGCCAGTGGGAGCTAGAGCCCTTTGCCAGTTGTGCCAACTCTTGGGTTCACAACACCGGTTTGGCTCAGGACCTGCTTCCCAGAGGCAAGGGAGGCGACCCGACCCGCTCTGGTATCTGGCTCGCCGACTATGTTGCCGGGGCGCAGGGATTCCTCAACGCCCAGGCGGCCCTGTACTGGCGGGACGAATTGGGGAACAGCGGCCAGATGATCGAGGTCACCGGTGCCGAAACGCTGATGGACATCATCGACTTTGATATCACCTGGTACGGTTTCAATGCCAGTATCAAAGGAAGATCCGGTGGTTGGGACCCCAACCTGAACCAGTATGCCTGGAACCCTTGCAAGGACGGCTACATGATGATCGGCGGCCAGACCGACAAGCTCTGGTACAACATCGGCTTTTGCATCGAGCGCGATGACGACCAGTTCGGCCGGCTGATCCATGAAGACCCATTCCTCAAGGAGATGGGGGCCAGAAACGCCTTGCACGCCCTGATCAAGACCTACACCCTGACCACTAGATGGTTGAGGGACACCAACAGGGTCGAAGCTGAAACCAAGCTACTCGAGTACCAGCTTGCGGCCGGACCGGTGCTGTACATCGATGAAGTCGCTGAGTTCCCCCACTTCAAGTACCGTCCTTGGCAGTACGTCCATGAGACCGACTACGGCCCGCTGCTAATCGCTTCGAGCCCGGCGTCCTATCAGGTCCGAGCACCGTTCCGCTGCAAATGGATGGGCAGAGATCTCGGA
>JASFKF010000048.1:0-8097 GCA_050118775.1 Syntrophobacterales bacterium | reverse complement strand
CAAGGCGGAATACTCCTTGTAGACAAGTTTTTCCTTAAACTGGCGACTGAGATGACGATAGGCTGAATTTTCTTTCGCCACAACAATAATCCCGCTTGTATCTTTATCTAGCCGATGAACTATCCCGGGCCTCAATGGCCCGCCCAGGTCAGCCAGATGGTCGCAATGATGGAGGAGGCCGTGGACGAGGGTTGATTTGCGATGGCTGGTGGCAGGATGTACCACCAGGCCAGGGGGTTTGTTGATGGCAATCAAATGGTCATCTTCAAAAACTACATCTAGAGAGAGCGATTCAGGCACAAGTTGGGAGGTTGGGGGTGGAGGAACAAAGACCAGAACCTTATCTGCAAATCTGACTCTGTAGCTCGCTTTCTCAGGGCTATCATTAACCAGGATGTAGTTGTTATCGATTAGTCGCCGAACCTGATTACGGGACAATTCCAGATTCATGCGGCTCAAAAAGAGGTCAAGGCGAGAACCCGCATCTTTCTGAGAGACTGCGAAGCGATATTCGGACACTACCCCCCTGTATTACTGAGCGGATAAACCATATTTCAGCTGAAAGCCTGCAGCTAGCAGCTGGCAGATCTAACATTAACTCTTTTGTGCTGCCAGCTGGCTGCTGCCTACTGCCTGCTTAAGATACCGTTTCTGTTCGTCTTTACTTACTTCCTAACCAATCAGGACAGTTAGAGGTTGGTGATGGCTGCGCCGCACCTAATAGTGGCGTCGCTGTCCCGCTTCCTCCTTTAGAGTGGTAAAAATCATTCGACCAGCAGTGGTTTGGAGGATGCTTGTAACAGAAGCTTCCACCTCTTGACCAAGGAGCCTGCTGGCATTCTCAACCACAACCATGGTGCCGTCATCTAGATAAGCGACACCTTGGCCCTGCTCTTTGCCCTCTCGCATAATCTGCAAGTTCAAAATTTCGCCGGGCAAAACCATTGGTTTGAGGGCGTTGGCCAACTGATTAATGTTGAGAACGGGCACTCCCTGCAGTTGCGCCACTTTGTTGAGGTTGAAATCGTTAGTAATGATCTTGGCATGCATCTCACGGGCCAGGGCAATAAGCTTGGCATCCACCTCTCTTATCTCCGGGTAATCCTCATCCACCACTTTCACCTCAACAGTTTCTCCTTTTTGCATGCGATTGAGGATGTCCAATCCCCTTCGCCCTCTGGCCCGCTTTAGGTTGTCAGCGGAATCAGCAATGTGCTGAAGTTCCTGCAAAACAAACTGGGGGACAACCAGTGGCCCTTCCAAAAAATCGGTTTCACAAATGTCGGCTATGCGCCCATCTATGATGACACTGGTATCGAGAATCTTGCCGCTACTTCGTTTTAGCGACCCTTTGGTAAAAAGGCTCCAACCCGGCCACTTTATTTCCTCTATTTTCTTGCCTCCCAAAACCAAGCCGATGTAACCAAAGGTACAACTCAGGATTACCGAGGCTGAAATGCGGATGCCAGGATTCTGCAGGCCGCTGAAAATAACACCGAGCAGTTGAGCTATTACCAGCCCTAAAACGAGACCGAAGGTACCACCAAGGATCACCTTGAGGGGTGCTTTCTTGATTATTTTTTCTATGGATAATGCTAGGAGTGCAAAAATGAATCCGGTAAGTGCCCCCACCAATTTGATCCAGATGCCCCAGGTCTGCAGCGTTGGCAGGTAAGACGGCAGGTACAACGCGAGGATATATCCGCTCACCGAACAAACAACGACCAAAAGCAAACGCAAAATAGTCTGGGCAATGCTCACTCTTCACTCACCTCCTTTCTTAACTTGGGGCTTCGCCCCAAATGGAATATTAGAACTATGGAATTCTTAACCACAGGGATCACAGAGGAAGGCAATTTCAGATGTCCCTTTGTGGTCTTTGTGTTCTCTGTCGTTTAATTCTTGGCCCTGTGACCGGCTACCCAAACACTAACTGAGCAGTTCTCCTAAGAGCCGAAAATACCCTGGATGTCTTCTTCTACCTGGCTCTCATCTAGCTCTTTGGCTATCGATATCTCCTTCACCAGAAGACTGCGGGCGGTGTCCATCATCTTTCGCTCGCCAAAGGATAGCTCCTTATCCTCACGGAGGATAAAGAGATCGCGCAAAACCTCAGCCAATTCGTAAACAGAACCGGTTTTAATCTTCTCCATATACTCACGATAGCGCCGATTCCAAGTCTGGTTGTCCGGCTCAACCTCTTTTTCCTTTAAGATCTCGAATATCTTCGGAACCTGAGCAGCATCTATTACCTGACGCAACCCCACGTTGTTCACGTTATCGAGAGGAATCATTATAATCATGCCGTTGTCCAGAATGCGCATGATATAGAATTCTTGTTTGTTGCCAGAGATCCATTTGCTCTCAATGGACTCGATCACTCCAACCCCATGGGCCGGATACACGGCTAGATCGCCAACCTTAAACATGACTGGTTTCATCCTCCTGCGAAAATAACTGCCAGCAGATCGAAAGCCTGGACTTAGAAATCGAGGATAGCCTCCAAACCATCGTATTGCTGAGTGTCTGGCCAGGGCCTATAATGAATAATCCCGTGCGAAAGATCTGTATGGCGTTAAGATCCCCTTGCTCAAATTTATCCGTACATCCCCCACGGCCCAGACAGGGGCCGCCTATTGAAAAATGCAGGGTGTTGGAATACACTCATTGTATTTTAACATAGAATGATACCATTATCAGCCTTGTCCTCAAAGGCAAAAAAAGGCAGGACCGTCCGTCGTATCGAAGGCATAGGGCATGGAGCATGGGGCATAGAGCAAATTAAAAAACCTTTACTCTCCATTTTATGGCTTCCGAAATCCGAAGTTCTTCCCCTGGCCGTCTTGCTAGTTTCGCAGTCCCCTGTGCCTTGTGCCCCTGGCACCATGCTCTATGGTTAAGTTGTGTCCTTTGTAGTTAACAATCTTCTCAGTGGTCACCCCTCTTGACATCCTCACAAAAAAAGGGCGGCATTTTCACGCCGCCCTTGTCTTTCTAAGTCGAACAATTATGGCCAGGCCCCGTTTATCTGCCCACTACTTGATTCCGTGGATCATGATTAAAACCGGTGCACTGACCAGCGAAACCACCGAGACCAATTTGATCAGGATGTTCATGGTGGGTCCCGAGGTATCCTTGAAAGGATCGCCTACGGTATCGCCCACAACCGCGGCCTTGTGATTGTCCGAACCCTTGCCGCCGTAGTGGCCTTCTTCTATGTACTTCTTGGCATTGTCCCAAGCGCCGCCGCCATTGGACATGAAAAGGGCCATACAAACGCCGGTTGCCGTGCAGCCTACCAGCACACCGCCCAGGGCCGTGGGGCCGATTATGATACCAACAAGCAGCGGGGTGGCCACCCCGACCAGACCCGGCAGCATCATGCGTTTGAGCGCACCCTTGGTGGCAATGTCCACGCACTTAGCCGGCTCAGGCTTGGCCTCGCCCTCCATCAGTCCGGGAATCTCCCGGAACTGACGGCGGATTTCTTCCACCATATCAAAGGCCGCAGCCCCAACCGCCGTCATGGTCATGGAGGCTACCAGGAAGGGCACAATGGCACCGATCAAAACCCCGATGATCACGTAGGGATCGGTGATGTTGATCACTTCGAGGCCCACCGCTTGCGTATAGGCGACAAACAGGGACACCGCGGTGAGCGCCGCGGCGCCGATGGCGAAGCCTTTGCCGATGGCGGCGGTGGTGTTCCCCAGGGCATCCAGGGTGTCGGTGATCTTGCGGGTCTCGGGTCCCAGACCGGCCATCTCGGAGATGCCGCCGGCATTGTCAGCAATGGGGCCGTAAGCATCCACCGTCATGGTGGCGCCCACGGTGGAAAGCATGCCCACGGCGGAAATGCCGATACCGTATACCCCGGCAGCCTTATAGGCGATGAAGGTGGCGAGACAGATGCCCAAAACGGGCAGGGCCGTGCTCTCCATACCAATGGCCAGACCATAGATGATCACCGTGGCCGGTCCGGTCTCGGTCTGAGAAGCGATTTTCTTCACCGGACCCATTGAGGTGTAGTACTCGGCCAGCAGTCCGATAACGATACCGCAAAAAAGACCCGAAATGACCGCATAGAACACGCCGGTGGGCAGGCCCAAGGTTTTAACAATGTAATAGGTGGCCGCAATGAGAAGAACCGCCGCCACAAAGGTGGTGTTACGCAGGGCCGCATGCGGCGACATATTCTGCATTACCTTGATGGACATCACCCCGAAGAAAGATGCCACCAACCCTCCCATGACCACCAGCAGGGGACAAACCATGTAAGCGGAGCGCAGCTTCTCGCTCTCAGCCGGCATCACCATGGTGGCAGCAATGGCGATGGTGGCAATAATCGCACCCACATAGGATTCAAAGATATCAGCACCCATGCCGGCGATATCACCCACATTGTCGCCCACGTTGTCGGCAATGACACCGGGGTTTCTGGGATCGTCTTCAGGAATGCCGGCCTCCACCTTGCCCACCAGGTCAGCACCCACGTCAGCCGCCTTGGTATAGATGCCGCCGCCCATGCGGGCAAAAAGGGCGATGGAACTGGCACCCATGGCAAAGCCGTTGATGATGTTGGCGGTAGCAGGGTTATGGCCGACAAAATAGTACCAGATCCCCACGCCCAGCAGCCCCAGACTGGCCACCGCCACCCCCATGACCGCGCCGCCGAAGTAGGAGACGTTCAGGGCTTTGGCCATACCAAACTCGTTGGCTGCCGCGGCCGTGCGCGAATTGGCCCGGGTGGCCGCCGACATACCGGAAAAGCCGGCAAGGCCTGAACACATAGCGCCGGTCACGAAGGCTACCGCGGTCTGCCAGTTCACGCCATACCACAGTAGGGCGAAAACCACGGCAATAAAAATCACCAGGATCGAGTATTCCCTTTTGAGGAATGCCATGGCGCCCTTGTTGATCTGGTCCTCAAGATCTATCATGATTTCGTTGCCGCTGGGAAAGGACTTGACGTAGGCGAACAGGAAAAACGCGAAGATCACCCCGGCAACACCAAAGAACGGTGCATAGTTTACCCAATTTTCCATACCTGTTTCCTCCCCTTACTTTGTGACAATAGTAACGTATTAGTGGTTTAAAAAAAACTTGAACTGCAGGTTAGGGGACTTGCTTCGAGTTGAACTCGGTCATAGCTCTTTCCAGACCATGAGACAAAATGGCAGTGACAGCCTCAGCAGCAGAGTCTACTATCTCGACTATGTGATTTCTCTGGTCCTCGTACCAGGGACTCAGCACATAATCTTCTACCGCCTCATGAAATCTCGGCTTGCCAATTCCCACTTTAACTCTAACATAACGGTCTTCCCCCATGGCTTGGTGAATGGACTGCACCCCGCGGTGTCCGCCATCTCCGCCGCCGTGAACGATTTTTATTCTACCGAAATCCACATCCAAATCATCGTGGATTACCAGCAAGTCTTTCACGGCAAGTTTAAAGTAAGCAATGATGGCATGCACCCCCTGGCCACTCCGATTCATCAAAGTCTGCGGTTTGGCCAGGATCACCTTGTGGCCGGCAATATCACCTCTGCCCCAGAGGCTGAAAAACCGTTTCCCCTTAACCGTAATGGAGTGGGCCCCAGCCAACCGATCCACAACCATGAATCCTACATTGTGGCGCGTGTGCTCGTAGGTCTTTCCTGGATTTCCAAGTCCCACCACGAGATGCACAAGCTCGCTCCATGGCCCTGCAACCGGCCATTACTATGGGCTACTCTTTTTCCCCCTCTTCCTCGGTTTCGGCTACCGCTTCTGCTTCCACCTCCTCTCCTTCTTCCTCTTCTTCTGGAACCTCTGGTTCTATCTCTTCAACCTTCGTGGGTGGTACCACGGTGGCAATGGTAAGCTCATCCTCCACCAAAACCTCTATGTCTGAGGGAATCTTCAGATCACTCACATGCAAAGAATCTCCTATGTTGAGGTCGGTTACGTCAAGTTCGAAAGCATCGGGTATATTGTCCGGCAGACACGAGATCTCGAGTGTTCTGCTAACCTGCTGAAGAATGCCGCCCTCGTCGGAAACACCCTTAGCCGTGCCCGTTAGGGTGATCGGCACCTCTACCTCTATCTTCTTGTCCATGGAGATTTCATAGAGGTCCACATGCAGAACAGTTTGTTTCACTGGATCCATCTGAATTTCTTTGAGCATCGCCCTGTGGCTGTAAGTAGACTCGCCAGTCTCTATTGCTAAATCAATTATGACGTTTTCACCTGCCCCAGTCCTAATGAGCTTCTCCAAATCCCGATACTCTAGACTCAGATGCACAGGGTCGACCTCAGGGCCATAAAATACTGCTGGTATCAAGGCCTGACGCCGCAGGGTGCGGGCCGCACCTTTACCAGTTTCTTTTCGCGATTGCGCAGTGAGCGCTACATGAGCCATTAATTTCCTCCTCAGAGTGATTTAGCCGGTTTGGCCAGTTACCCTGTCTTGCGGCGGCAGTTTAACCGGCTAACCGGTTAACAGGCAAACTGACTAAACTGTTTTGACGACCGGCGTCAAAACTTTAAACAAAGAGCGAACTTACCGAATCATTCAAGTGAGCCCGCTTGATCGCCTCGCCAAGCAATTTGGCCACCGTGAGCACCTTGATCTTTTTGCAGTCCTTCACTTCAGGCTTGACAGGGATACTGTCAGTAACAATTAAACTTTCGATGGCCGATTTTTCAATTGACTCGACTGCTTTTCCGGACAGGACCGCGTGGGTGCAACAAGCATTGATAGAAGCGGCCCCGTTTTCGGTCAGAGCTTTGGCCGCCTCGGTAAGGGTGCCACCCGTGTCCACCATATCATCCACGATAATGGTCGGCTTACCCTCCACATCGCCAACCACCTGCATTGCCTTAACCTTTTGCTGCCCCTTTTCCCTTCGTTTGTCAATAATGGCCAGGGTGGCATTTAGCCTCTTGGCAAAGGCTCGAGCCCTTTCCACCCCGCCAGCATCGGGGGAGACCATCACCAGCTCGTTGTTGAAATGGTGTCTTATGTACTCGAGCAGAACTGGCGCTGCAAAGAGGTTGTCCACTGGGATGTTGAAAAAACCTTGAATCTGATTGGCGTGCAAGTCCAAACAAATCAATCTGTGGCCACCGGCAACTGTAATCAGGTCAGCAACCAGTTTGGCGCTAATGGGCACCCGGGGCAGGACTTTGGTATCCTGGCGGGCGTAGCCATAATAGGGTAATACCGGGGTAATTCGTAAGGCCGACGCCCTTTTCAGAGCATCCATTATTACAAGCAATTCCATTAGGTTGTGATTTACCGGTGCACAAGTGGACTGGACAACGAAAACGTCCCTGCCCCGAACGTTCTCTCCGATCTCAACCATTATCTCACCGTCGCTGAAAGTCTCAACTACAGCCTTGCCCTGAGGAATCTGAAGGTGCTCGCAGATCTTGGCAGTCAGCTCAGGATTGGAATTACCACCAAACAGTTTAAGTCGATCCAATATCATAGACAAAAGCCAAATAATCCGCATGGCGCAGAGCGCCAAGCGCAGAGCGAAAAATACTTCCTTTAGACTCTATGCTCTTTGCGCTCTACTCGCCGGCAGAATCGCGGTGTCCAAAGTATGGGCGACAAAAGTTGTAACATCCTCTATGTGGCGCAAAAAATAATGAGCCCCACGGGCCTCTTCCTCGGAGCGAAAGAGGCCAACCAGAGTAGGTCCGCTCCCAGTCATTGGGGCTGCCCTGGCACCTGCTGCTAGCAGAGCATTCTTTAAATCATGGAGCTGTGGATAGTGACCGAAAACCAGCGGTTCAAAATCATTGACCAGCAAAGGAAGTATGTCCTCAAGTGCAAGCTCTTGCCGGTCTAGCAGTCTCTGGTGGGAAGCGGTCATCTCTCCCGCATAAGTGTCTCCAAGAATGTTGAATTTAGACCCATTTGCCCTACTTGTCAATGTCAAATTCTCGTAAGCCCAACGGCTAGAGATCTGCAAATTAGGATATATCAGCACTGTCCATAATGTAGGTACATTATCCACTGGAGAGAGAAGATCTCCTATCCCTTCAGCCACTGCCCACCGACCCAGAAGAAAGAATGGAACATCAGCCCCCAGTTGAGCGGCAAGGCGG
>JASFKF010000047.1:0-8133 GCA_050118775.1 Syntrophobacterales bacterium | reverse complement strand
GAAGTAGTATACAGCCGGCAGGGGGCAGCAGGCGAGAAAAGGCAAGAGTATGGTACTACTGGAGTAAATGAAATTCTAAATCTCAATTACCAAATCTCAAGGTTTCAGGTGTCGGGTGCCAGGTGTCAGGAAAAAATAGAAGCCGAAACCTGAATTCTGGCTTCTGGCTTCTGATCCCTTACTCTATGCTCCATGCCCTATGCTCTGTGCCTTTAATGCACCGGGCCTTCATAGATGTTCCTGAGCTTGCCCTGGCTATAGAGGCTGCGAAACTCGTCTAGCAACTTGTTAGTTGCCATTTCAATCTTTTCGATATCACGGTTTCCCAATTGGTTTACGTCCACCTGTTCCAATGCTGCCTCCAGTCGCCTGAACTGCTCAGCAATCTCAGGTTGGATTTCCTCTTTCAGAAGTGCGCTGTGCACCTCTTCAATAGTGGTGCGACAGTGGTCAATGCGGAGCTGTAGTTCCCGAATTTCTTTTCTCTGTTGCCACCGTTTGAAAAACTTCACCTGCCATCCTCCATTTGATCGTCAGCCCGGACCGCAAGCGGGTCCTAAACAGTTACACCTTGACCTTACAGATGGGAAGAAATGTTTTGGAGTAATGCAGAAAAGGAGTTAACTAGGAATTATCTTGTACTCTATTACTCGGTGGAATGCAACCTTGTTCTTGGATAGGCGGAATCAATGAATGCCTATAGACTTGGTCAGATCCCAGTAGATCTTGTAGAAGCGTCTATGGTCCGCCATAGCTCGTTCAAGTACGAGTTTAACTTTCTGTACATCACTGACATTTATCACCGCATTGACGCTCTTGGCGAAAGCCATAAGGTTGTCCAGAGTCTTGACCTGGCTACTGATCAACATGAGAAATATGTTTCTCCGCGTGGACATGGGCATGGGTTGAAGATAACGGAGAATGGTGTTGTTTTCGGCAGTTTCTCCGCAAAATTCCTCATCGAGCATTACTAAATCGTATTGATTGTAGCGGAGCTTACTGAGAGCTTCTTTCACCGAAGAGGCCATACTGCTATAGTAGTTAAGATCCTCAAGGGCTTCCTTTACAGCTTTAAGCCGCCCTGGTTCGTCTACACAAACAAGGGCGCTCCTGGCACCCTCTTCCAAGACCTCTAAAGGAGAATCGTAAGCGCTGCTGGCGTCAAGATCTACCGCAATGGCTGTTGGCGCATCCGCAACCTCTGAAAGGGATCCATCAACTCCTACTAGGGAGCCCTTTCCTCCTGACTGCGGTTCAACTATGATGGTACGCCTACATTTGCTACAGGTTGCCTTGAACTGCTGGCCCTTGGGCACTTTGTCATCAGCTACGTTAAAAACAGCCTGGCAATGATTACATTGTATCCTCACTGGATCTTACCCCCGGCCTAATAACTGTTATTTTTTTCCTTTTCCCCGCGTTCCATATCCCCTATCGATTTCAAGGCCCTCGATGTCTGTCACCTTCTCGCCGCGAGCGGCCTTGATCCGGTCAATACCACGCCTCATGATGGCTTTTTTGGAAGCAAATGCCATTGCAGTATCGTGGCTTACCTGTCCCTCCTGGAAAAGTTCCAATATGGAGTCGTCGAAAGTACACCAGCCAAAAGCTCGATTACTCTCGATGATCTCGTACAATGTCTTCCCCTCGCTTTCACCTTCGAGGATGACTTCCTTGACCCTAATATCGTTCCCCATTATCTCGAAGCCTGCCACGCGACCGCCACCTTCTTTGGGAAGAAGACGCTGGCACACCACATAGCGGATAGAGTCGGCCAATCTGATTCTTATCTGCTTCTCCTCCTCGGTATCGAACATACCGAGGATGCGGTTTATGGTCTGGCCGGAATCCACTGTGTGCAAGGTGGTAAGAACTAGATGACCTGTTTCTGCGGCACTGAGGCCGATCTCTACGGTCTCTCGATCGCGCATCTCACCCACCAAAATTATCTTTGGAGCTTGGCGCAGCGACGCCCTCAAGCCGGTGGAAAATGAATCAAAGTCGGTGCCCATCTCCCTTTGATTGAAAGTTGCCTTCCGGTGATGGTGGACGAACTCCACAGGATCTTCCAAGGTTACAATGTGCACGGGGCGAAGGTCATTCACTTCGTTGAGAATGGCTGCAAGGGAAGTCGACTTACCACTGCCGGTTGCCCCGGTAACGAAAACTATGCCGTTTCTCTCAGCGGCTATGTTTTTGAAGATTTGTGGCAATTTCAGATCTTCTATGCTAGGGATACGGGTCTCAAGTTTACGCATAACCACCGAAAAGTAGCCTCGCTGGGAAAAAACATTTACGCGGAAGCGCGCTTTGCCAGCCAAGTGGTAGGAAAGGTCGCAAGATCCCTCGCTGAGCAGGGCTTCTATGTTGCGCCTGTCACCGCCCAACAAATTTAGGGCGAAGGTCTCAGACTGAAAGGGTGTCAGACTATCAATCGGTACATCCATGGGAACGGCCATGAGTTCGCCGTCCGATTCCACCTGAAAAGGACGATCTACAGTAACAACCAGATCAGATACATTCTCGTGAAAATCCAGCATCTTGCGAAGAAAATGATCTATTTCTCTCTTTCGCATGCTAGTTTCCTTTACCTTTGAGTAAGCGAAAAACCCCGGCACCAAAGCGTGTTTCACCGGGACATCCAACCAAAAAACACAGTACTAATTAGTGTCCATCCGGAAATCCGAGATTCCCGGATTAAGCTTTCAGCAATCAGCAGTTAGCTTAAAATATTGTATGTGCATGTATTTTGCTAATGGCTGAGCGCTGACAGCTGATCGCGCTCATCTGAAAACGGCGGTTTTCGGATAAGCACTAATTAATTGTTTATTCTAAATTATCTAACCCGTGACAATAGCAAAAATCATTAGGCCACGGACGGTCAAAATAAGCGTCGAGCTTAAACCTCAGTAAAATCAGTGGGCGGATTTCGCAAAAATGGCCGAAACTTCTCTTTGTCATCACACTTCAAGTAGGCCTCGTCGGCGCTGATCCGGTTTGCCTTCAGCTGCGCCATAATTGCATCATCCAACGATTGCATTCCGTACTTTTTGCCCGTTTGTATCGCCGTGGGGATTTGATAGGTCTTGTTCTCACGGACCAAAGCTCTCACGGCATGAGTAGCAATCAATATTTCCGGACAGACAATACGTCCTGGAATATCGATGCGCTTGAGCAAGTTTTGAGCAACTACCGAGCGAATGCCATCTGCGAGGGTGGAACGAATCTGGGCCTGTTGCTCCGCTGGAAAGACCTCTATCATTCGGTCTACAGTCTTTGCCGCACTGGTAGTGTGCAGGGTGGCAAATACCAAATGTCCGGTTGCCGCAGCCTCAATGGCCAGAGAGATAGTTTCCAAATCGCGCATCTCCCCCACCAGGATTACGTCCGGGTCTTCGCGCAAAGCACCACGAAGGGCCGAAGAAAAAGATTTTGTGTGTGTGCCCACTTCTCGTTGGTTAACGATGCAACTCTTGCTCTTGTGGACAAACTCTATGGGATCTTCGATGGTAATAATGTGATCTTTGCGTTTTTGATTGGCCTCATCAATTATGGCCGCAAGCGTGGTAGATTTGCCACTGCCGGTGGGACCGGTCACTAGCACCAATCCCCTTGGCAGCACGGCCAGCTTAGAAACCACCTGGGGAAGGCCTAGCTCCTCCACGGACAAAATTTCACTGGGAATTTCACGAAATACGGCACCTATACCAAAGTTCTGCTGGAAAAAATTGGAACGGTATCGGGCTAGTCCGGGTATTTCATAGGCAAAGTCCACGTCCCCGGTCTCTTCGAAGGTCTTAATCTTCTCCTCAGGGGTTATTTCATAGAGCATGCCTTTGAGTTCATCGTTATCTAGCACCTTGTATTTAACCCGCTCCATATCTCCCTGAATCCTAAGAACGGGCTGCTGCCCTGCCACAAGGTGCAAATCTGAAGCCTTCTGCTCATGCATCAACTTGAAAAACGCATCAATACGCGCCATGATTCAACTCCGGTCTCCTAACTATAGTTAGCAAAACTCCTCGGCCAAATAGTGCTCCTTTACTGCCACCGTCATTAGTGCATGCAAGAGGGGTGAAGTTCAAATCAACAGCTCAGAAGGGTAATGCAAAAGGCGGGCCACACGGGTTCACTTAACCCGTCAATCATCTTCTCTAAACCACACTCTTCGGAATTTGTCCAACCGCCTTGTCAATAGACGGTTAACAAGGCGGGCATTCTAGTTTTACCACGCTGGGCAGTACCTGGACTTAGGTCGGACGGTAGGTTGAGGCAGGTGTCTAATGCAACATTAGATTTGGAGATCGCCATCGCGCTGCAAGTTCCACTGCACCCAGTCGTTCAAATCTTCCTCCATGGTGAAGGTCCGCGGTTTTGTAGGAATTCCCTCAGCACTTACCGTAATTTGCTGCATCGCCTCCACAATACGAATCCATTCTTCCACGGTCACCCGATGAGGCCCGGGCACCCTAGTTGGACCAGGAACCCGTTGTATCTCACTGCCAGGTTCACCAGGGGCTGGAATCCGGTGAGGCTTACTGACCGCCACGCTACCACGGTACACTCTGATCATGGACGACCTATCAAGGTCCACATTCATGCGAAAGACAGTGCCACGAACCCCCACTATTGCATTTTCTGTCTCTACCTGAACGCCTTTGCTGCTGCCGAAAACATTTTGAATGTTCGCCCAAGTTTTTCCAAGGAGGAGGGAAACGCGAACGTCCCGTTTAGACTGGCCAGGATTGTATTCAGCCTTCTCCAAGCGGACGTCACTTTCTTCATCGAAACGTATAATGCTCCTGTCCGGAAGCTGGAGTTCCAACCGCCCACCTTTCATGGTCATGATCCGCTCGCCAGCCTGCACGAAAGCTCCGAGGGAGAGAGCTGTCCACGGAGCCTCATCTGAAGCCTGACGCTGCACCTCACCCTGCACGAAGGTGACCTGAGCTCGTTCCCCCTCCAAGGGAAAAACGAAGGAGTCCTGAGCCACACTGGCTGAGCACAGGCCAAAAACCATTAGCACAAACAGCAGCATGGAAAAGAGCAGGCCTGGTTGTCCCTTCAGTCGAGAATAGTTCATACCAAATCCACTCGTTGTTGATTCCCTTTTTACGCTCGGCGCTCGGCGCCAAACGCTCTGCGTTAATTCCTTTGTGGTCTTTGCAGTAAAAGACTAGTTTTTAAAACACCCTGAGCTGTTCCTTCAGTTCCCTGATTGCTAGCAGGGCATCAGCCCCTGAAACGGTACCCATAGGCTGAAATTCGCCAGTCCTTTTGTCGGCCACAGTCATTATATCGCGACTGGTGCAAACCATGACCGCGTTGAAGTAGGGCAAATCGCTTCGCAAATCGGGAAAGGGAGATTGACTGCCAAAAAAGCGAGTGGCGAGGCCATCATCCCTGGTAGCCTTGACCAGAATGTCCTCGATCATCATGGCATATTCGGCTCTGGTGATCTGCTTGTCAGGTTGGAATGTGTGGTTGGGGTAAGGCTCTAGACCGCGAACACCTATGCGCATTACCGTATTAATATCATGGCGTAGCACATGGTCACCAATGTCGGTGGCAGGCGCCATCTTCACCACAGTTTCAGTCTCCATTTCCAGGCCGGACTTGGGCGCCTTGAATTCAGTGTCGAAGGTCTTGACGTTAAGCTTTTTGTAAACTTCCTCCAGCTTGAGTTCCTCTACAAAGAGTGCAGCCACATCAGCGCGGGTTATGTGTTCAACCAGGGCGATTTGTTTACCCATGGTTGTTCCCGGTTTAGCCCGCTCAATTTTCTGCACCAATTCCCAGGCTCGGTTGGCCTCTGCCGTATACTCTGTGTCCAGGTCGAGGACCTTACGATACATATCAGCTGCCTTGCTGAACTCGTATGATTGTTTATAGGCCTCACCCATGAAGTAATAGGGTGCTGGAGCCTGGTCATCCTCTAGAACAGCATAATCGAAGTTCTGTTTGGCATCTGCAAGCCAACCTTTTGGTTTGGTTAGGGTGTAGACTCTAATGTAGCCCACCCGGGCAAAAACCTTTTGCTCCTTTTCCTTGGCGTATTTCTTGCCATTCTTCAGGCTGTCGAAGGCTTGGTCGAGGAGCTTTTCTTTTTCTTTCTTATCCTGCACCTGAACATATCTGGCAGAGTAAACCAATCCCATGCCCACATGAGCAGGGCCGTATTTAGGCTCTAGCTCCAAAGCCATTTTGAACTCTTGCTGAGCTTCATCCAGCTCCCCTTTTTCGAAAGACCTCATGCCGTTATTGGTGTGATGTTGGGGGGTGTCCATTACGCTTTCAGGTGCTCGTTTCTTGGCGCAACCGACAAATAGTGCTAGTGAAAAAACCAGGAGGGCTGTAAGTGTCCATAATTTACAATAGGTATGGCTCTTCATCTCCATATCCTCCCCGCAACCCATTAAATGGCAGGTTGCTGCAAGCTTCCTCCCTAGATAAATTCTCTACTCGGCCCTCGGGACCAGGCCCCGGGAAATATATTTCCTCGGGCTGTAACCCGCCTTAGTCCAGCACAACCATTACCCTGCATTTCTGCAGAAAGCTCAAGTTTTCCGCGGCGGCCGTGAGCTGGGCGGCATCACTGTTAGAAATTACCACATCGCACTTGGCCGGCCCGGAGGTCCGCAAGGCTTTAACGGTTATGGGTCTGTCCGTAACCCTGCTGTTTCCTTGGGCGGCATTTAAATCCTTAGCATAACCGACCATACCTTGCTGCACCGCGTACTCCCGATCAACCATGGCAGAGCCATATAATTCTTTACCGCTCTCATCCAAAATTTTTGGAGCCATGGCCGGACGAGTACCCAGTCCGCGAGCATCTATCACCAACCCAGTGAAAACCTGAGTGGGCACCTCAGCACCTGCTGGCGGCATGGGTCCCGGGAATCCTTCAGGCATCACGGGCGGTGGTGGTAGGATCACGCTGGCGAATTCGCCCCCCATGTCCATGACAATTGTCACTTCTACAGAACCGTCACTCATGTAGGCAGTGTCCACCACCTGGGCATTCCGGACCACTCCTTGCACTGAAGTCCGAACAATGTCACTCTTAACCACGAAATCTTTGACCAGGGTCATAGAGTCCACTTGAACCCCCTGGGTAATCTCCAGCAGATTTCGGCGAGCAACGGTAATGGCAGCACGCCTGGCCATAGCCCTGGCCTGGGCCATGTTGGTTGGTTGGGCTGGCGGAGCACCAATTCCCACTGCGGTAACCCTGCCACTGCTCCAGTTGATGCTGCCATTGTTAAACTGCTGAACCACCTCACCTTGAGCCCAGACCATGGCAGGCACCATGAGAATTGCCGACACTAATGCAATTATGGCAAAAGCAACAGTTTTTCTCATGCTATCCTCCTCCGCTGTCTCCCTGGCCCGGTTTGCCTTACCCAGGCCCACGTCAAAACCTAGCATAAAAACAGGCAAAAGGCCCGGTATTCTAGACCAGGCCCTCTTTCCCTGGTATCTCCCCATATGGTGATATACAGGTGCTATATACCTCTTTTGAACTAGATTTGTCAAACAACCAGTTCAGCCAAGCTACTCCCTTGCTATCGCCCTGGCATCCTTTGACAGGGTGGAAAAGCTTGCTGGCTGAATCTTAAGGTTGTCTGCCGGGGTGTGGAAACTTGAAAACATGCTGCCCCAGATAAGTTCCCGGGGATGGGTGGCAAGGAAATATATGCTGAAATCAGTCCGTTGTATGGTTCCAACAAATTGTTCCCCTGCATTGGCTCCAAGCTTTTTGTCATTGACAGGTGAGAAATTGATTTGCTATCATTCACTAAATATTTTGAATCCTTAGATAAGCTTATTCTTCCTGATTCATCGTTCGCGAAGGTAATCCTTCCTAGTTGCTTAGGCCAAACCAGTTTGAGGACACCTTAACTACTTGGATAGAAATCATGCGCTTTTCTTATCGGGTCGTACTACTAGTTTTTTTCCTTAGCCTGCTTCCCCAGAACGTACTCAGCCAGAGCAGTACCATAGAGAGTCAAGGAGTGGCCGCCATCGTTCAGGGCAACCTTGACATTTCCCGGGACAAAGCCATTGAAGACGCCCTCCGCAATGCTGTGGAGCAGGCCACTGGCAGTCTCATCGAGAATGAGACCCTGGTTG
>JASFKF010000046.1:0-8235 GCA_050118775.1 Syntrophobacterales bacterium | reverse complement strand
AACAAAAGGTTTGCTACCCTCCTGGCGGGTATGAATTTACTGACTTTCACCCTGTTGGCCACATGCGCCCTTGTTGGCTTGCTCTCCATAAACTGGAGAAAGATTTTCCGCTTTGCTCTGCTCAGCGTATTCCTCACCGTGGCAGTGGTAGTCGGCAGCCGCTTCGTCTTGAGTTTTGCTGTTGCAGATGCGTATACCAAAGACAAAGTAATCGCCGGCATGCACCTGCTCCATAGTCCGGTGCAAGCGGTGGTGCGAAAAAGCGCTCCAGCTGCCTTGGCTATGGTTGATAAAGAAAAATCACATCTTGAGAGAATACAAGAGCGTGGCGTATTGCGCGTGGGCTACAATCCGGACAGGTTGCCCTTCACCTTTTTCAACAGTAAAGGAGAGTTGGTGGGTTTCGATGTTGAGATGGCCCACAGGCTGGCCAGGGAACTGGGTGTCACTCTCGAGTTCGTTCCCTTCGAGCTTGACACCATGGTCGAGCAACTCAATGGCGATCACTTCGATGTCATCATGGCCGGTATTGCCATGCTTACCCAGAAGCTGAAGGAGGTGAGCTTTTCAGATCCTTACATGGATGTGACCTTTGCTCTTGTGGTAAAGGATAGCCGCAGAAAAGAATTTGCTAATATCGAGGAGATCAAGCGTACGGGTGGGCGCGGCTTGACCTTCGGTGTGCGAGGGGCGTATGAATACTTCGCCGCTAAAGCTCGAGAAAGTCTACCACTGGCTAAAGTGGTCCCGATCAAATCCTATAGAGACTTTTTTGAAAATAACAATGACGAGGTGGATGCGCTGGTGACCGGTGCCGAAGTCGGTGCTGCCTGGACCCTTTTGTATCCTGGGTATGATGTCGTGGTCCCCAAACCGGTGCCAATGGTTGTGCCATTGGGCTACGCAGCGGCTCACGGCGACACTGAAATGGCAGACTTCCTGAGCCACTGGATTGATCTGAAAAAGAAAGATAGAACCATCGAAAAACTTTACAATTATTGGATCCTCGGCCAGGGTGCCTTGGAAAAGAAGGTTCGCTGGTCAATCATCCGCAACGTGCTCCACTGGGTGGAGTAGGGACGGTAAATCTAGCGAAATTTAAATTGGATATTAATTCAACTCTGGTTGACTACCGATTTGGGCTTTGATATTTTTCCCGGGTTGGTTCTGTTGAGGCAGAAAGAGAAGTGATGATTGGGCTTGTAATGGTAACTGCTATTTGAGGAGGGTTCTATGAAGAAGATTCTTTTGTTTACGGCAGCGTTCTGCTTGATTGCGGCAACGGCCTTTGGAGCTAGTACCATAAAGATAGGTTTGATGGCGCCATTAACTGGCCCGTGGGCGAGCGAAGGCCAGGATATGAAACAGATAGTTGAACTCCTTGCTGAGGAATTGAATGGACAGGGAGGACTTCTGGGGAAAAATGTGGAAATTATTAGTGCCGATGACGGTGGCGATCCAAAGACCGCTGCCCTGGCCGCACAGAAACTGGTAACTCAAGACGTTGTGGGTGCAATCGGTACCTACGGGTCATCCATAACTGAAGCATCACAAAACATTTATGACGAATCCAAAGTCATACAAATTGCCAATGGTTCCACTGCGGTCAGACTCACTACTAAAGGCTTGAACTACTTCTTTCGGACCTCTCCTCGCGATGACGAGCAGGGAAGGGTAGGCGTTCAGGCTCTGGAGAAATTCGGTTACAAGAATGTTGCCATTCTCCACGACAATACCACCTATGCCAAGGGACTCGCTGAGGAGGCGAAGGCTCTCTTGGAGAAGAAAAACGTGAACATTGTCTTCTACGATGCTCTCACACCCGGCGAAAGAGATTATACCGCCATTCTCACCAAGATGAAATCCGCCAGACCGGATGGAGTTTTCTTTACTGGTTATTATCCGGAATGTGGACTTCTGCTTCGGCAGAAGAAAGAGATGAACTGGAATGTACCTTTCCTGGGAGGTGACGCTAACAATAATCCTGATTTGATCAAGATTGCCGGTACGGAGGCGGCGGAGGGGTTCTATTTTCTCAGCCCGCCGGTCCCTCAGGATCTTCCCTCCAAAGAGGCATCTGATTTTCTTAAAGCCTATAAGAAGAAATATGGCACCACACCCGGTTCCATCTGGGCGGTATTGTCGGGAGACGGTTTCCGGGTGCTAGCAGCTGCCATCAAGGCTACCGGCTCGACCGATTCCGATAAGGTGGCTGACTACTTGCACAACAAACTCAAAAATTATCCGGGACTGACCGGGACCATATCCTTTGATGACAAGGGTGATAGAGTCGGTGAGGTCTACAGGGTCTACCGGGTAAATGCAAAAGGCGAATTCATTTTGCAACCGTAATCCTGCTCCTACCAAGATCGGCTCACGGTGAACCTGCCGTGAGCCGATCTTTCTCGATTCCTTCGTACGACAATGGAAGAGTTCTTTCAACAGCTCACCAATGGTCTGGCCGTTGGTGCCATTTATGCCCTGATTGCCCTTGGTTACACCATGGTCTATGGTGTACTGAAATTGATCAATTTCGCCCATGGAGAGCTTTTCACCATTGGCTCCTACCTAGGACTGACCCTGCTAACCTCCCTTGGGCTGAGCAATGTATTCGGGCCAGCTCTCGGTGTCCTCCTCCTCGCCGCCATGGTGATGGGACTGGTGGCAGTGGTGGGGGCCCTCCTGGAAAGGACGGCCTACCGCCCTCTTCGGGAGTCGCCCCGCCTTTCTGCAGTAGTTTCTGCCCTGGGAGCTTCCATTTTTTTTCAAAACGCGGTGATGCTTATATATGGAGCTCGTTTACGAGTATATCCTCTGGGAATCCTTCCCCGGACTGCGGTGAATCTCTTCGGTATCTACCTTCCTCTGGTGAAACTCCTCATATTGTTTGCCTCGGTAGCCATCATGGCCGCCCTCTACTTGTACATCCACAAAACGAGAATAGGTACAGCCATCAGAGCAGCGGCCATTGATCAAGGGGCAGCCAGATTAATGGGTATTGATGTTGACCGGGTTATTCTCATTGTCTTCTTAATTGGGCCGGCACTTGGGGGGGCGGCTGGACTTATGGTGGGCCTTCTCTATGGGCAGATCAATTTCACCATGGGTTGGGTTTATGGGCTAAAGGCTTTTACCGCGGCTATTTTGGGCGGGATAGGTAACATCCCCGGCGCTATGGTGGGAGGTATCTTGCTTGGAGTCATCGAGGCCATGGGCGCGGCGTACATATCCATCGCTTGGAAAGATGCCATAGCCTTCGTAGTGCTGATCTTGATTCTCATTGTGCGCCCCACAGGTCTTCTGGGCGAGCGGGTGGCAGAAAAGGTATGAAGGATCATAGGAAGATCATCTACACAGCTGCAACAGTTCTCTTGGCAATGTCACCACTGTTTCTGAACAAGTACTGGGTAGATGTTCTCAACAACGTGGGGCTCTATGCTATCCTGGGGCTCAGTCTGAATATCATTGTCGGCCATGCTGGACTATTTAATCTTGGCCATGCCGCATTTTACGCGGTAGGCGCCTATACCGCTGCCATTTTCAATACCCGTTTCAATATTCCTGTTCTGTGGCTTCTCCCCTTGTGTGCAGTCTCTGCAGCTCTGTTCGCTGCAATTGTCATGCGTCCCATCATTCACCTCCGGGGAGACTATCTGTGCATTGTGACCATCGGTCTGGGAGAAATAGTTCGTATCGCCCTGATCAATGATGTTTTCGGCATAACAGGCGGCGCCAACGGCATTTTTGGAATTGATCGACCATCTATTTTTGGAATTTCCATTCGTCGGCCACATGAATTCTTTTACCTGATATGGGGATTCGTAGCGGTTAGCGTGTTCTTCTTTCACAGGTTGGAGAATTCACGATTTGGCAGGGCTCTCAATTACCTAAGGGAAGATGAGGTGGCGGCTGAAGGCAGCGGGATAAATGTGGCCCATTACAAGCTAGCCTGTTTTGTCATCGGAGCGGCGTGGGCGGGGATGGTCGGTGACATCTTCGCCTCGAAAATGACTATTATATCTCCGGAGTCATTTAGTTTTTGGGAGTCCGTACTCCTGTTCACTCTCATTTTGCTGGGAGGATCAGCGAGCATTCCAGGTGTAATATTAGGTGCTTTTTTGATTGTCGGTCTACCGGAAGTGTTCAGGGGGATTGCCAATGCGCGTATGCTCATCTTTGGTGGCGCCATGATCGCCATGATGATTTTTCGAACCGAGGGAATTCTACCTCCCCGACCGCGGAAATACGCTTTGTCAAATGATCCACCAGGGGAGAGTGGGGCATGAGTCTGTTGAGCATAAAGAATCTCACCAAGAGATTCGGGGGTGTGATGGCGGTCAATGACGTCACTTTCGAGGTAGCCACTGGTTCCATCATGGGACTCATCGGGCCCAATGGGGCAGGTAAAACTACCGTTTTTAACCTGATTACAGGGATCTATCGTCCGGATCAAGGCGAAATAATCTTTGATGACAAGTCAATTGTCAATCTCTTAACCCATAGTATCATCTCTCTTGGCATTGCTCGGACCTTTCAAACCATCCGGCTCTTCCAAAATCTCTCCGTTTTGGAGAATGTCCTGGCAGGATGCCACAGTAGGATGAAGTCGGGCTCTTTGCAGGCCATGCTCCGCACTCCCTTTCAACGGCGGGAGGAAAAAGCCGCACTTGCAAGTGCTACGCAGGCATTAGACTTCGTCGGGCTGAGACGAGATGCGGAACAGCTGGCCAAAAACCTTTCCTATGGAAATCAGCGACTACTGGAGATTGCCCGAGCTCTGGTCACAAAGCCTCGCCTACTTATTCTTGATGAGCCTGCCGGCGGGATGAACGAGCAAGAGACAACAAATCTAATAACCCTTATCCGCAAGATCAGGGATCAGGGAACCACCATCCTACTCATCGAACATGACATGAGCCTAGTAATGCGTGTTTGTGAGAATCTTGTCGTGCTTGATTATGGTGCCAAAATTTCAGAAGGCACAGCTGAAACAGTTAAGAGTGACCCCCTGGTAATTGAGGCTTATCTCGGTACAGATGAGGATTAGCTTGATGCTGCTGCGCGTTGAAAACCTTCGAGTGAAATATGGAAACATAGAGGTTCTCCACGGTATCAGTTTGCAAGTGAACCAGGGGGAAATTGTCACTATTCTTGGAGCAAACGGCGCAGGAAAATCAACCACCCTTCTCAGCATTAGCGGCCTCGCTAGAGTGGCGGCAGGAACTATTTCTTTTGAAAACTCCGCACTCCAAAGGCTCCGAGCCCATGAAATTGTCAAACTTGGTATTGCACAGGTACCAGAGGGGCGACGCATATTCGACACTCTCTCGGTGCAGGAAAATCTCAACATGGGAGCCTTTGTCCGCAAAGACGGTCCTCGCATCAATGAAACCAGGGAGTGGGTTTATAAGTTATTTCCCATCCTGGAGGAACGTCGCCAGCAACTGGCCGGAACCCTAAGTGGTGGCGAACAGCAAATGCTAGCCATCGGCCGGGGTCTGATGAATAAACCAAGGATTCTGCTCTTGGACGAGCCAAGTCTTGGCTTGGCGCCACTTTTGGTAAAAACTATCTTTCAAACCCTAGATGAAATCAATCAAGCAGGAGTGACCATTCTTCTGGTGGAACAAAATGCGAGAGCCGCCCTTAAACTTGCACACCGCGGTTACGTCATGGAGGTGGGACGAATTGTTTTGGAAGATACGGCGGAAGCACTGCTAGCAAATCCAGAAGTGCAGAATGCATATCTTGGTGGGAGCAGGATTTAAAAGATAAGGTTTTCATGCTCCATGAGTCAAATCGACTGGCTCTGTTAAATAGGGTTCCTTTCGGGAAACGTAACCGGGCTGGCCAGATGAGCTGTAGTGGCTCTGGGGCAGTTGTGAAAGAAACAATCGAAGATTACTTGATTTTGGCGCGGTAAAGTCGCAAGCTGTTTGAGACCACAGTGACACTGCTCAGTGCCATGGCCAGGGCTGCCAAGATGGGATGGAGCTGTCTAAGGACGGAGGGTAAGAATTCCAGTGGGTAGAGCAGACCGGCAGCGACCGGAATGAGAATTATATTGTAAATAAAGGCCCAGAAAAGGTTTTCTTTCACTGTTCGCATGGTGGCTCGACTCAGCTGGATGGCCCGAGATACTCCCAAGAGGTTCCCACTAGCCAAGATGACATCAGCGGTCTCAATGGCAACATCCGTGCCGGTGCCAATGGCAATACCCACATCCGCTTGAGCCAGGGCAGGGGCGTCATTGATGCCGTCGCCAACCATGCCGACCATGTGACCTTTGCCCTGGAGTTCCTTCACCTTCATTGATTTTTCTTCAGGACGGACTTCAGCGACAATTTCATCTACCTGCACTTGTTCTCCAATGGATCTAGCAGTCTCGGTATTATCTCCCGTGAGCATGACCACTTTTAGACCTCGAGCACGAAGGTCGGCGACAGCTTCTTTTGACTCGGGTTTCAGGGAATCGGCAACCGCAATCAAGCCTGCCAGTTCTTTTCCCACCACTACTGCCATTAAGGTTTTCCCTTGCCGCTGAAGGGTGTGGACATGGTCGTTGCCACCCACCATATCCACGCCCATTTCTACGAACCAGCCCGGTTTGCCCACGTAGACCATCTGCCCGTTTATCCTGGCTTGCACCCCAAGTCCACCGGATGCCTTGAAGTCCTCTGGCTCGAAGAGCTCCAAGTTTTGCTTTTCCGCCTCTTTCAGTATTGCCCGACCCACAGGATGCTCGGAACCCTTTTCTACGGAGGCGGCAATTCGTAGTAGTTCCTTCTTATCCTTGACGGGTGATGAAGAGTTGAAGGCAATCACCTCAGCCACTGTCGGTCTGCCAAGGGTAAGAGTTCCAGTCTTGTCGAGAACGATAGTTTCCAGCTTGGTTGCTTTTTCAAGGGCTTCACTGTCTTTGAACAAGATACCTTTCTCTGCACCTTTACCGGTTCCAGCCATGATGGCAGTGGGCGTGGCCAGACCAAGAGCACAGGGACAAGCAATGATGAGAACCGCCACTAGCCTGATCATGGCAGGCACGAACTCGCCGCCAAGGGTCCACCAGAGGATAAAGGTGATCGTCGCAATTCCAATAACCCCGGGAACAAAAACAGCTGCCACTCGATCGGCAAGTGCCTGGATAGGGGCTTTGCTCCCCTGAGCTTCCTGCACCATTTTTATAATCTGGGCCAGGGCGGTATCTTTTCCTACCTTGGTTGCCCGAAATTTGAGAAACCCCTCTGAATTGATGGTGGCACCGACAACACTGTCTCCGGCTGTTTTGTCCACGGGAATCGGCTCACCGGTTAACATGGACTCGTCAACAGCGGAGTTTCCCTCCAGGACCACGCCGTCGACAGGAATCTTTTCACCGGGACGGACGACTAGCGCATCACCAACCTTTACCTCTTTGAGAGAGACCTCAAGTTCCTTGCCGTCCCTGATGATGGTAGCAGTTTTTGGGCGCAAACCCATGAGCTTGCGGATGGCGTTTCCCGTCTTGCCCTTGGCGCGCGCCTCCAGCATCTTGCCAAGTTTTATCAAGGTGATGATCACTGCTGATGTTTCAAAATAGACGTGGCTACCTAGGGCAGGGTAGAGCAGTACCGAAAGAGAATAAAAATAAGCAACCGAAGAACCCATGGCCACCAACACGTCCATGTTGGCACTGCGGTTCTTCAGGCTTTTCCAGCCGCCAGTGTAGTAGTCCCAGCCGGTATAAAATTGGACGGGGGTTGCCAGAGCCCAGAAAGCCCAGTTAACCCAGAGAGCATGACTCCATGCACCCAGAAGACCGAAGTCCCTTGCCATGCTCCAGAGGAAAAGAGGCAGGGTGAAGAGAAGACCGACAACGAATTTCCTGGTTTGCTCGGCAATTTCGGCCCGCCGAGCCCTCTGTTCAATGTCCTCCGCTTCTCCGGTTTCTTCTGGAGGAATAGCATCGTAACCAGCCTGCCTGATGGCCGCAATTATCTCCTCTACACTTGTGAGATTGGCAAGATATTGGACGGCTGCTCTTTCACTGGCAAAATTGACTGAAGCTTGCACCACCCCCGGAACCTTTTTGTTTAGGGTTCTCTCTATGTTCATGGCGCAATTGGCGCAGGTCATTCCGGTTATGGGAAGTTCAACCTTGGCAGCGGCGATCCCATAACCCGCGTCTTCAATCTTTTTTATAAGATCATCTATGTGGATCTTATGGGGATCAAATGACACTGATGCCTGCTCTGA
>JASFKF010000045.1:0-8291 GCA_050118775.1 Syntrophobacterales bacterium | reverse complement strand
GCGGCAAGAGTAAGAAAACATTTGAGCCTCCCGAGGAAGAGCAAGCTCTAGCGGCTAGGGTGGCAGAGCTTTGCCAGCAGAGAATTGAGGAAGCCAACACCACCGCTGAAAAAGAAGCCCGCTATCTCTTGCGGAGTGCCATGATCCAGGAGATCATGGAAAAGCTCGGTCCGGACTTTGCGGAAAGAGAGTCAGAAGTGCGAGAGATTGTCCATAACCTGGAGAAGAAGTTCGTTCGAGAGATGGCGCTCGGTCGCAAAACTAGGATCGACAAAAGAGGACTCAGCGACATTCGGCATATCGATTGCCAGGTTGGTCGCTTGCCCCGCACCCATGGTTCCGGACTTTTCACCCGCGGTGAAACCCAGGTACTCTCTGTGGTGACCTTGGGATCCTCATCGGACGAACAGAAGATCGAAGCTTTGGAAGGTGACGAGTTTAAGAGTTTCATGCTCCACTATAATTTCCCTCCCTATTGTGTGGGGGAAGCCAGGTTTCTAAGGGGACCTAGCAGACGGGAGATTGGTCATGGGGCTCTGGCTGAGAGAACCCTGAAAAAAGTCATTCCCTCCCATGAAGATTTTCCCTACACAGTGCGAGTGGTGGCGGAGGTGTTGGAATCCAATGGTTCCTCTTCCATGGCATCGGTGTGTGCCAGTTCCCTTGCCCTTATGGATGCGGGGGTGCCGATGAAAGAAGCCGTGGCTGGAATCGCCATGGGTCTGATCATGGAAGATGACCGGGTCGCCATTCTCAGCGATATTCTCGGTGATGAGGACCACCTGGGAGACATGGACTTCAAGGTAACCGGTAGCTCTAAAGGAGTTGTAGCCCTGCAGATGGACATCAAGGTGGCAGGGGTACCACGTGAGGTTATGCGCCAGGCCCTATTTCAAGCCAGAGAAGGTCGACTCCATATTCTAGAGGAAATGAGCAAGACCATAACGGCGCCTCGTGAACAACTCTCACCCTACGCCCCAAGAGTCCTGAGCATTCAAATACATCCGGATAAAATCCGCGACGTTATCGGACCTGGTGGCAAGATAATTCGCAATATAATCGCCGAGACCAACACCAAAATTGATGTTGAAGACGATGGTAAAGTGACCATTATGAGCCCCGATCTTGCCGGCTGTGAAAAGGCGGTGGAGATGATCGAAAAGCTTACGGCTGAAGCAGAGGTTGGTGGTCTTTATCTGGGGAAAGTGCGTAAAATTACTGACTTCGGGGCATTTGTCGAGATACTTCCTGGAACTGATGGTCTGATACACATTTCGCAGTTGGATCACAAACGGGTCCAGAAAGTTAGAGACGTGCTTAACGAAGGAGACGAGGTATTGGTCAAGGTGCTGGAAATCGACAGAGATGGACGAATCCGTCTCAGTCGAAAAGCCGCCCTGGGAGAATCTCTCAGCAAAGTGCGCAACTAAGGGCTCACTGCGTTCGCCCCAAAGCGCAAAGCGCAGAGCGCATAGCGTAAAACGTCGTAAATGGTAAACGGTGAACAGTTGTAGAAGCATGTCCCAATCCTTTCACCGTTGACCGTTTACTGTTTACCAAAACTCTATGCCCCAAGGTCTATGCCATCAATTAGGGAGCTGAAGATTGTATCAGAAAACGGTTTTAGATAATGGTATGCGGGTGGTGACTGAGTGGATTCCCCATCTGCATTCAGTCTCCATGGGTATCTGGCTGAATTTGGGCTCCCGCGATGAGACAGAAAATGAAAGCGGCCTAACCCATTTCATTGAGCACATGCTCTTCAAAGGGACAGAAAGGAGAAGTGCTCAGGAGATTGCCAAACAGCTTGATGCTGTGGGGGGCATGTCCAACGCCTTCACCAGCAAAGAGAATACCTGTTTTCATGCAAAAGTGCTAGACACGCACCTACCCTTGGTGGTGGACATACTATCCGACATCTTCCTCCATTCCGTATTCGATCGCGCTGAAGTGGAACGGGAGCGAGAGGTTATCCTCCAAGAAATAAATATGGTGGAGGACACTCCCGACGAATATGTGCATATACTTTTCAATCGGAACTTCTGGGATGGTAATCCACTTGCTCGCCCGATTTTTGGTAGCACAAAAACCGTGCAAAGCTTTACCCAGGAGATGATTCTTGGCTACCTGAATCGCGGCTACCATCCTGATCGCATTGTTTTGAGCGCCGCCGGCAACTTGGACCATGAGAAATTTCTCGAACTGGTAGAACCTGCCTTTAACAATATAAAGAGACATTCACACACTCTCAATCGGAAGGTTCCTAGTATCAGCTCCAGGGTTGAGCTTTATCCAAGGGATCTAGAACAGATCCACCTGTGTCTTGGTGCCAGGGGGACCTCGTTGGTTGAAAGGGAGCGATATAGCTGCAGTATATTAAATGTAATCCTTGGCGGAAGTATGAGTTCACGGCTGTTTCAGGAGGTGAGGGAAAGGAGGGGTCTGGCCTATTCGATCTACTCTTTCCTCTCCTCACACAGCGATGCTGGGATGGTGGGAATTTACGGGGCGGTAAGGCCACACAATATCAAGGAAACTCTTGATTTGGTTCGCCATGAACTCCGCCGCTTTAAAGAGGATCCCATTAGTGAGGCCGAACTGCGAGCCGCAAAAGAGCATATCAAGGGAGGGATCTATCTGGCCGCAGAAAATACAGACAATCGGATGAGCCGTCTTGCAAAGAACGAAATTATTTTCGACCGTTTCGTTCCCTATGAAGAAATAGAAGCTGGTCTTGAAGGAGTTACGATTGAAGAGGTTCAAACCCTAGCTCAACAACTCTTTCGGTCAGAATACATGTCCTTAGTACTGCTGGGACAGGTGGATGGGCTCAATGTAGACCAATCGTATCTGGATATTTGAGCCCAGCAGCTGTGGAGATTTAAGATTTTAGATTTCAGATTGCAGACTGAGCCAAATTGAAGCTATAACAATCTGCAATCAATAGACCTCCCATGACCAAACCGACAAATCCGAGGACAAAAAACCCTAACCAAACACTCTCCATCCCTATCAGTCGTCTGAGGGGAGAGGCTGACCAAGACCTACCATTACCTCAATATATGAGTGATGGGGCAGCAGGAATGGACCTTTTCGCTGCCGTGGATGGTGATCTGACTATCCAACCCCAAGAAGCTGTTTTAATACCAACCGGTTTAGCGGTGGCCATACCCGAGGGATTCGAAGGCCAGGTGAGAGCACGCAGTGGCTTAGCTGTTGCCCATGGTCTTGCAGTGATCAACGCACCTGGAACCATAGACAGCGATTACCGGGGGGAAATTAAGGTGGCCCTGATCAATTTGGGCAAAAATCCTTTCACCATTCACCGGGGCGACCGTATTGCCCAGCTGATCATTAACCGGGTGTGCCGGGTACAATGGGAGCTCAAGGAAAGTCTGGAGACAACCGAACGAAATGAAGGGGGCTTTGGGCACACTGGCCGCTAGGCTAGGCCGATGGGGGATGTGAGATGTGGGATATGAGATATGACATGTTAGCAGGAAGTCTTTATCCTACATCTCAGATCTTACATCTCATATCGACTAGACAGTAATCGTTTCTGACTTTGGATATGCGGATTTAGGTGGGCTTGCCATGGGGATTCGGCTTTCTGTGTTGGCTAGTGGCTCGAGGGGTAACAGCATTTACCTTGCAACTGAAAGGGTGCGTCTACTCATAGATGCTGGGCTAAGTGGACGGGAGACAAAACGGCGACTGGCCACCATGGGTGCCGACCCCAAAGATCTTGCTGGGATCATCGTTACTCACGAACATCTCGACCACGTCCGGGGCCTGGGTAGTATTGCAAGGAGATATAAGCTGCCGGTTTATCTAAACCGGCTTACCTATGCTCATCTTCCGGAGACGGTGGGGCGACTGGCTGAGAAAGTGGAGTTTGGCACTGGAAGGAGTTTCTCCGTTGGAGACATCACCATTCACCCTTTTACCATTTCGCACGATGCCGCAGACCCAGTAGGGTTTGTCTTGGTCAATGGCTCGGTAAAGGTTGGAATTTGCACGGACCTGGGATCGGCTACCAACCTGGTGCATAGGCATCTTGAGAACTGCTCCATCCTGGTTTTGGAGGCAAACCATGATGTTGAAATGCTGAAAAACGGCCCCTATCCCTGGCCGGTGAAACAGCGGATCAAGAGCAGATTTGGCCATCTTTCCAATGAGCAGTCGGTAAAAGTTCTCTCTCAAGTTTATAGCGAAGATCTACAGGAGGTTATCTTTGCTCATATGAGCGAGACCAACAACTCCTCAGAAAGGATTTTGGATGCCTTTACTAGTATGCTTCCCCGCCATATGCGGGACCATCTGAGGATCACCCTGGCCCGCCAGCACCATCCGGTTGATCCCATAGTGCTTTTCTGAGTAGCTATTTCCAAGTTAAAATATGGTGAGGACTTAACCATGGCCCACATACTGGTACTTGATGATGAGCTCGATGCAGTGGTTTTGCTCAAGAGGCTCTTTGAGGGAAAAGGGCATAGAGTTTTTGGTTTTACCGATGAAGAGGAAGCAATAGCGCACACTAGAGCCAATAGCGTGGATCTAGCCATTATCGACATCCGACTGAAAAAAATACTCGGGGTTGAGGTGCTTGAGGAACTAAAGAAAATTGCACCCCAGATCCGAGCAGTATTGTTGACTGGTTACCCTACTTTGGAGACGGCCCAGAAAGCCTTCGAGTTGGGGGTGAGTGAATATCTGGTCAAACCAGTCGATATCGACGAACTAGAGGAAAAGGTAGAGAAGATTCTGAGTTCGGGGGGAGAGTGAACTTAGAAAAGGCTAGCCTCCAAAGGGGGTGGGTAGGTTTTTCAGGCTATGTATGTGAGCAATTTGTTTAAACACTGGACTCATAAAATTTTCGATCCCAGCCTTCTGGCCAAGGAGAAATATGAAGCTTTCAGGAATTTGCTGGAGTACGACAAAAAGAGCCATGAGTTAATCGCCGAAATCGAACAAATATACTACGATCAGCTCAAAGTGGATTTTGCTGCCATAGAGCACACCCTCAAGGAGTTGTCCTCGTCAGTGGCCAAGGTTGTCGAGTCGCTCAGCGAAATCTGCCCTACTTGTTACCCGAGACTTGATGATTACTTCCGTAAAATAGATACCAAGATAAAGCAAATCTTCGTCCCTGATTTGCCCGACTGCTCTCCTCCTTTCGTTCTGTCCCTAGATCAATTGACCCTTGAGAGCCACCTGCTGGTTGGCGGTAAGGCTTTTAACTTGGCCGCCAACCGAAAAAGTTTGGGCCTCCCCGTGCCCCGTGGCTTTGTAATTACCGCTAACTCCTACAATTACTTCCTGGAAACCAACAATCTCCGCGAGAGGATTGATGCTAAGCTGGCCCGCCTGGACATCAATTCTGCTAGTTCATTGGAGACAACATCCAAGGTTTTGGTGGAACTAATACTTTCAGCCCAGGTCCCCATGGCAATCGAAGAGGAGATCAGCGCTGCTCTCAAAGAAATCAGTAAAGAGCATAAAGGAAGACTCGGGGTGTCAGTACGAAGTAGCGCTGTGGGTGAGGATGGGGCGGCATCCTTTGCTGGTCAGTACGAGTCAGTGCTCAACGTGGAGCCTAATCTGGTGGTCCAGTCATACAAAGAGGTAGTCGCCAGCAAGTATTCGCCAAGGGCCCTCAACTATCGCATCAACTACGGGCTGTCGGACCGAGAGACGCCCATGGCGGTACTGGTCTTGGAAATGATTGATGCCGGGGCGAGCGGGGTGGTCTACACAGTGGATCCTGAAGACCCAGACGATGATACCGTGGTGATCCACTGCACATGGGGTCTGGGCAAGTTGCTCGTCGATGGCAGTGTCACCCCTAGCGTTATCAGGGTAAAGAGGGGACCACCCTGTGAACTCGAGCGCGACAATGAAATATTTCAACCTGTCAAAGCGGTCTCTGCAAGTGCAGGAGGGATTCAAATAGTCTCAGGGGTGAACGATCTGCCGGCGAACCTGGCACTAGATGATGATTCTGCTCGCAAGCTGGTGGAGTGGGCAATCAAACTGGAGGATTTCTACGGGGTCCCTCAGGACATCGAGTGGTGCATAGACAACCAAGGCAAGCTTGTCATTCTTCAGTCCAGACCACTCCACTTAGAAGATGTCGAACCGGAGATGATTGATTGTAGCAACATCGGGGTGGACAAGCGGGTGTTACTCTCAGGAGGAAATAGGGCTTGCGGCGGCATTGCCGCTGGTGAGGTCTACAAAGTCGAAGGACCCAAAGATCTGGAGACTCTTCCTAAGGGAGCAATCGTAGTGGCCAAGGTGCCGTCGCCCGATTTGGTAAAAGTGGTAGGAAAAATCGCTGCTGTTATAACTGATGTGGGCAGTCCGGCAGGGCACTTTGCCTCGGTGGCCAGAGAGTTTGGCATTCCCACCCTGGTAAATACTGGCCATGCCACGAGCACGCTCACATCGGGAGAAAAAGTCACGGTTTATGCAGACGCTAAGTTGGTTTACCAAGGTGTTGTTCAGCAGCTCCTGGAGAGTGCTTGTGGAGCCAGATCCTTACTGGTTGGCAGCCCGTTAATTGCGACCATGAAAGAAGTTCTCGACTACATCTCTCCCCTTAATCTTGTTGATCCCACGGCAGAATCCTTTGTTCCCGAGGGCTGTGAGACCTTACACGACATTCTAAGATTCGCCCATGAAAAGAGCGTATATGAGATGTTCTCTCGCGGGGGACGGGGAAGGAGAGGGAAAAAGGGCGTAAAGAAGCTGATTTCAGAAATTCCCATAACAGTTCATTTACTTGACGTGGGTGAAGGTCTCCGGCAGGAGGCTGAAACCAAAAGAGTGGTAGAGCTGGAGGAGGTTGCGAGTGTGCCATTCAGGGCCCTGTGGAAGGGTCTCGCTCATCCCGACCTCTACTGGGACCCCAAGCTTAAACACTTCGACTGGGAGGAGTTCGACCGGATAAGTGCTGGTATCGTGCCTTTGGACAGTTTGGGCAGTTATGCTATCTTATCCGCCGACTATCTCAATCTTAACATTCATTTCGGATATCATTTTGTGGTCTTGGACACTTTGTGTGGTGAAGACTATGATAACAACTACATTATGCTCAGATTCGCCGGAGGAGGTGCAAAACCATACTCCCGCTCACTCCGGGTGAAGTTTCTGGACGAGATTCTCTCAAACCTCGGCTTCAGAACAGAGATCAAGGGTGATCTCATCGAGGCTCAGTTCACCAGGGATGATAAGTTGGCCTTAGAGGCCAAGCTGGAGAAGATCGGTCTGCTCCTCGGTTGCACCCGACTATTGGATATGGCTCTCAAAGATGAAAAGGACGTTGAGACATTAGTCAACAGATTTTTAGTTGGAGACTACAATCTCTCGCCCATAGGGAAAAGATAGCTTCCAATGGCAGCCTACATACTTCACTGGATTACGGAACACCTGGCCGTGGGCCATGCACCCATGTCCTACGATGAGTTGGAATCCATTCGTAGTCAAGGTATCGATGGCATCGTCAACCTCTGCGGAGAGTTTTGCGATCTCCATAAGATAGAATCAGATCAAGGATTTGAGGTTTACTATCTGCCCACTTGTGACGATGAGGCGCCAACCATACCGGACTTGGAAAAAGCACTCGACTGGCTGGATGAAGCAATATATTTAGGTAAGAAAATCTTAGTCCACTGCCGTCAAGGAATAGGAAGATCAGGCACGTTTATCACCGCCTATCTTTTACGCAAAGGCTTCGGCATGAAGCTGGCCAGGAAAGAGGTGGAGAAGACCAGGGCTGGCTTCACAAGTTTTACCCAATGGAGACTGTTGAGAAAATACAAGAAGAATTCCGGTGAACTAACTTTTAGGGTGCCCTCTCTGGAGACTAAACGAACCGTAGATCTCAAACCATTCTTCCAAGATTACAAAATTCTGCTAGAACAGGTAGACGAAGCCTTCAAAAAGGCAGCAGTTGAAAACAGCTCGCTTTTGAGTTGCGGGCGGGAAACAGAGGCCTGCTGCTTCCGTTTGGTGGACCTGCAGCTAGTGGAGGCTGCTTACTTGAGCCACAAGATGAATAAGACTCTAAAAACCGCAGAAAGGAAAGCAGCCATAGAGCGGGCTATTGGGGTAACGAGGAGGTTGCGGGAACTCGGAAGGCAGCTGGAACAGGAGGGCCCCCAAGGTAATAATAGTGAAGAGACCCTTCACCTAGTATATGAACGGGAAAAGATCAAATGCCCTCTCAACCTCGAGGGCAAGTGTATTCTTTATGACGCCAGACCCATCTGCTGCAGGATGCATGGTCT
>JASFKF010000044.1:0-8338 GCA_050118775.1 Syntrophobacterales bacterium | reverse complement strand
TACTACAAAATTATCGATGCCAAAAAAGGGGAAATCATAGCAACAGATACTATCAAACGTAATGCCGAGGCTACAGACGAGTGGAATGACGGTATCGCCGAAGCCAACATTCCCTATAACCCTCTGGAGTTGCCCACCGAAAGCGAACTGCTAGAGCAGGTGACAGCCGAAGTGGTTCGTGATCTTGCCTTGGTGGTCCTGAAACCATTTCAGAGTCTCCAGACCACTTATTTCGACGAGGGGGAGATTCTGCGGCAACGCCGCCGCTATGAAGAGGCCATTGAGAAGTTTGTAGACTCCATCTACGATGAGCGAACTAAGGGTATAGAAAGCCCTATCAGCAAGAAGTCCATGGAGGTCGTCGACCAATTAATCAGTGAACTCTGATTAGCTAGTCCGGATCTTTCATGAATTGATGTCGCGAGACCACGAAGATGGGCGTGCCACTGAGTAACCGCAGGGTATTGGTTCCGAGGCGTACCCGAATGGTACGTCGCAGGAGCCGATACCCGAGGACGCCCAGAAGGACGCACACATTCAGGGTCGCAGTAAGTGATTCATGAAACATCCGGGCTAGACGCTGATAAACTCTAAATCGGGCAAGATTAGACAGGTAAGGCTGTTTCCGTAAACTGCCCCGGTATCTATGCCTATCTTGTTGGGCAGCACCAAAGGGCGCACAAAAGGGGTGTGACCGAAGATAACCCGTTTGCCAAAATCCTCTTCCGAGTAGATGAATTCTTCCCGGATCCAGACAAGATCGTCGAGGCTCTGGCTCTCCAGATCCACACCATGTCTCAGTCCGGCGTGGACCATGATGTAATTATCGGTTTCGTAGAAAGGGTGAAGTTCTTGTAGAAAGGCGCGGTGGTTTTCGGGTACCAGTTGATTTAAGGTTTCCTCATCCAATACTCCTTGCCTGTTGTCGCAAAAATTCTCCATTCGGACCAGATAGCTCTTGAGAGTGGACTCGCCGCCATTATAAATAAATAGAGCTCGCTCAACTCCCGAGAGGAAATCAATGAACATTTTCTCGTGATTTCCCATCAAAAAAATAGTCTCAGAGTAGGTTTTTTTGACTTGTAAAAGATAGTCCAGTACCCCGCTCGAGTCCTCACCCCTATCGATATAATCACCAAGGAACACAAGCTGGTCCACCCCGGGGCGAGGGTCAATTTTGCCCCACAGAAGTTCAAGTTTGTTGAGACATCCGTGTATGTCGCCTATGACAAAAATTCGTTTTGTCAGATCCATAGTATAAGGTCCCGAGATCTCCACACCCTATTGAAATTAAATTCCTTTCACCGTCGCTTGTTCTGGCGCAGCCCTTAAAGCCACTTAAATAACTGGATCAACCGCCGCTCATCCAGACGATGGATCCCTTCTTCCTGAGCCATGCTTACAGCCTCGCGAAACTCCCCTGCAGTAATTGGCCGTCTCAATTCCGGGAAGTTATGAGCCTCCCCGCAGGGACGATACTGGCTCATTACATTTACGTAGGTGTCCTTGGAAACTTCCTTAGCGAGAAACCGCATGATCTCCCGGGTACCGGCCAGCCCTTCAGGCATCACCAGGTGCCGAATAAGTAAGCCACGCTGGGCAATCCCTTGCTCATCTAGGGTAAGGTCTCCCACCTGTTGGTGCATCTCTTTTACGGCCGCACAAGCCTTTTCAGCATAATCAGGGGCAGAACAGAAGCGTTCTGCCACTTGGGAGTCCCAGAATTTGAAATCCGGCATGTAAATATCAAAAATGCCATCCAATAGCCGCAGGGTATTCACCTCCTCATAGCCGCCACAATTGTAAACTAGTGGGACCTTCAACCCCCCTTCAATGGCCTCTTGGAGGGCCTCGAGGATCTGGGGCACCATGTGGGTGGGAGTGACAAAATTGATATTGTGACAGCCTCGCCGCTGCAAAGTCAGCATCATTTGAGCCAAGTCGCTTGAGCTAACTTTAACCCCTTCAGACAAATGACTGATTTCGTAGTTCTGGCAAAATACACAGCCCAGATTGCAATGGGTCATGAATATTGTGCCAGACCCTTGCTGGCCAACCAGAGGATCCTCCTCGCCAAAATGGGGGCTGTAGCTAGATACCACCGCCTCACGTCCAGTCCTGCACACGCCCAATTCACCCTCAAGCCGATTTACCGCACAATGCCTAGGACAGAGACGGCAGTTTTCGAGAATGGCAAGAGCGGTGTCGATTCGTTCTTGAAGGATGCCCTCTTTGTGAGTTTTGAGGTAACTTGGTTCCATTATTTATCTTTCAGGTTCAAAACCACGAATTTTTATTTTACCTTGCTCCGCTATTAAGGGCAAATCGTTCAAGTAGTCAATTAGTTGATTAGAAAATTAGTTAATTCGTAGAAGCCGTAGAAATCGTAAACGGTAAACGGTGAAGGGCAAACCGTTAAGCACTTCCCCGTTAAACCAATTCCCTAATTCTCCAATTTTCTAATTTTCTAATTGACCAGCTGCCTACTGCAAGCTGTCAGCTGTATTTCCCTATGCCCCATGCCCTAGTGCCTTTTGCAGTGCCCTGGCAAATCCTGGCATGGCAGTCTCTATTGTCTTTTCTCCAACACAATAGGCAATCCTGAAATACCCGGGAGACCCGAACCCGCTGCCGGGTACAACCAAGATGTTCTCTTCCTGAAGTAAGCGAACAAAGGAGACGTCGTCGGCAATGGGACTCTTGGGAAAGAGATAGAAAGCGCCCCGGGGTTTGATTAATTCATAGCCGGCATCGACTAACCCCTGGTAAAAAAGATCTCTGCGAGCCTGATAAACCCCTACATCAACACAAGCACCCTGAAGATGGGTAACCGCCCGCTGCAGCAAAGCGGGAGCATTCACGAAGCCGAGAATCCGGTTTGCCAAGATAAAGCCTCCGAGCAGACCCTCCGCCTCATCTGCCTCCGGGTGAACTACTAGATAGCCGAGACGCTCACCCGGCAGAGAAACGTCCTTAGAGTAGGAAGTGGCCACAATACTATTGGTATAGGCCTCGAAAATACTCGGCACCTCGAAACCATCGTAGACAATCTTTCGGTATGGTTCATCCGAAACCAGATAGAGTGTTTTACCTATCTTCTTGCTATTGGAAGCCAACAGGTCGCCGAGTTGTTCCAAAGAGCTGCGATCATAGACTTGTCCCGAGGGATTGTTGGGAGAATTTATCAAAATCACCTTAGTTTTTGAGTTGAGTGTCCTTTCAATGGCCGCCAGATCGAGGGTGAAGTCTTCCAAAGATGGCACCACTCGTATCTGGCCGCCGTGATTGTCCGCGTAAAAACCGTATTCCACAAAATATGGCGCTGAAACTATTACCTCTTCACCTGGATCGAGAAGGGCTTTGAAAATGCAGTTCAGAGCCCCAGCAGCTCCACAAGTCATCACTACATGCTCGCTGCTGACCCTGACCCCCTGCTCCTGACTCACATAGTCGGCGATGGCAGAGCGAGTTTCTTCATAGCCGGCATTGGGCATATAGCCATGGGCACCAGGGGGTGACTCAGCAATAATTGAACCAAGCACCTGGTGAAACTCCTCTGGCGGTTCCAAGTCGGGATTCCCCAGACTGAAATCGTAAACCTTATCAGGACCGTGAAGACTCTTGAGACGGGCTCCCTCTTCGAACATTTTGCGGATCCACGACGAGCGCTCTATGGCGTCCAGTATTTTTGCTGCTAAGGCCATGTCAGTGCCTCCTCCTACAAGAATTGTGCCGCAACTATAGCGAAACCCTCAGGTGCCTTCAAGGATATTTTCTGAAATTTAGATTACTTTGCAGCCGCCAACTCTTGACACTCATCTTCTAATGTGGAATAAGCCCTCCATGGGGCTTAGTTTGCTGCGCCCAGTCATTTGGCTTCGCCGTCACTAAGTTATTTGGGCTTGCGCCCTTCATTAGGGATTTTGCTAATGATTCTTGTTACTGGTGGCGCCGGTTATATCGGCAGCCACACTTTATTGAGTTTAGTGGATGCGGGCCACCAGTCCGTAACTTTAGACAACCTTTGCTACGGTCACCGTGAGGCAGTCCTGGAAGGTCATTTCGTTCAGGCGGACCTGGCAGATAATACCGCCCTCGACCGTTTGTTCGAGACTTTTCCAATTGAAGCGGTTATTCACTTTGCCGCTTTCTGCTATGTGGGCGAATCCATGGAGGCACCCAAAAAATACTTTAGTAACAATCTGGTAAATGGCCTCAATCTTCTAAACGGTATGCTAAAAGCCGGGGTGGACAAGATCATCTTTTCTTCCTCCTGTGCGGTTTACGGCGACCCTTCTGAGATTCCCATTCCCGAAACCCATGCCAAAAATCCAATAAATCCATACGGTCTCACCAAGCACTTCTTTGAGGAGATCCTTTCCACTTATGAAACTGCCCACGGTATAAAACATGTCTCCCTACGTTATTTCAATGCAGCCGGCGCTGATCCCAAAGGACGTATCGGCGAGTCGCACGATCCCGAAACCCATTTGATTCCCCTGGTATTGCAGACAGCTCTGGGCCGTCGATCTGAGATAAAAATTTTTGGCACCGATTATCCCACCTCAGACGGTACCTGCATCCGTGATTACATCCATGTCTGCGACCTGGCGGAGGCCCATGTTTCAGCCCTTAGCTATCTTCTTTCGGGCGGCCGAAGTATTTCTCTCAATCTGGGCACCGGCAAAGGCCACTCCGTGCGAGAAGTATTTGAGCATTGCCAGGAAATTTGTCAGCGTAGCATCCCACACAGAGATGTGGGGCCAAGGCCTGGAGATCCTCCAGAACTTGTAGCTTCAGGGGACAAGGCCAGGGAAATCCTTAACTGGCGTCCTCACTATTCCCTGGACAAAATTATTTCCACCGCCTGGAACTGGCACCAGAATCAAAAGTTTTAATTAGATTTAACTGAGTTTATAAATCCTTTCGGGCATAACAATTGCTTGGCAAAGGATGGCATGGGGCATAGAGCATAGGGAAATAAACCTAGCAACCTTTCGACTCCGTTCAGGACAGACGGACAGCTTGCAGCTGGCATAGCGTCAAGTTCAAAGTTTCAAGTATGAAATTCTCCTGAGATGATTGAAAAAACTTGGAACCTTGAACATGGAACTTTGAACTCTATCCGGAGGATAGTATGTCAAAACGTATTCTGGTTACAGGTGGGGCTGGCTTTATTGGTAGCCATCTGTGCGAACGATTGCTGGAGAAAGGTAACGAGGTGGTATGCCTTGACAACTTTTTTACCGGCAGCAAGGACAACATCAAGCATTTGTTCAGTGACTACCGCTTTGAGCTAATCCGTCACGATCTTGTCAACCCCATTCTCCTCGAGGTGGACCAGATCTACAACCTTGCCTGCCCTGCTTCGCCGGTTCACTATCAATACAATCCCGTGAAGACCGTGAAGACTAGTGTCATGGGGACCCTGAACATGCTCGGCCTAGCCAAAAGGGTAAAGGCCCGCATCCTCCAGGCGTCTACTTCGGAGGTCTATGGCGATCCTACTCTGCACCCCCAACCTGAAACCTACTGGGGAAACGTTAACTGCATTGGGCTGCGCAGCTGCTATGACGAAGGCAAGCGGGTGGCTGAAACCCTGATGATGGACTATCACCGCCAGAATCAAGTTGACATCCGTATTGTTCGTATTTTCAACACTTATGGGCCGCGGATGGCCCTAAACGACGGTCGAGTTATGAGCAATTTCATAACTCAGGCACTGCGAGGAAAACCTCTCACTGTCTATGGTGACGGTAGTCATACCCGTTCCTTTTGCTATGTCAGCGATATGGTCAAGGGCATGATAGCAATGATGGAGCAAGAAGAGTTCCCTGGGCCGGTCAATCTTGGTAATCCCCAAGAGATAAGCATTTCCGAACTAGCAGAGAGCATAATTAAAGCTACCGGCTCCACTGGAGGCATTGAATACCAGCCCCTGCCCCCTGATGACCCGGTTAGACGTTGTCCTGACATTGCTCTCGCCAAAGCTGAACTTAATTGGGAACCTGAAATCAACTTTAAAACTGGCCTAAGCCAAACCATCGAGTATTTCAAAAATAAATTGGAATCAATGAAAGTCGCATAGCGCATGGCGCATAGGGCATAGTGTCAAATCGTTCTAGTCGTAAACGGTGAACGGTAAACCGTATTCCACATCTCACATCTCAAATCCCAAATCCGCCATCCTAAATTCTGTCGTCTGTCATCTGTCTTCTACCTTTTACAACAAATGACAGCGAAGCGTGATGACCCAATGACGCCGAAGGCTAACTAGGGACCCGCTTGCGGGCCTGAGCGGAGCGCAGCGAGCGCGAAGAAATGACTCTTAACCAGCTCGCTGCCTTGTGACCACTCATTTGCTTGACACAATGGTTGCATGGTGTTAGTTTTCAAAATTGTCGGGACGTGGCGCAGTCTGGCTAGCGCACCTGAATGGGGTTCAGGGGGTCGGAGGTTCAAATCCTCTCGTCCCGACCATCATTGATTAGCAAAGCCGCTTATTTGAAAAATAAGCGGCTTTTCTCTTTACCGAACACCAAGGCTGCTCTTTTTGACCTCAAAAATGCTAATATTGAGGCAGACTTGACCACACTTCTGATGTCATTACTTAGAAAATCAATCGTTTAGCTTGGTCCGACCCCATGCTAACCATGCTAATGCTGCATGTTGGCATGCAGTGTTCTTTGATAAATGAGCAACACTGTTTCCGTAGAGTTCTAAAGAAATTCTATCATGGATGGACTCTGATATGTCTTTGTTTTCCCCAGGACTGATTCGGATGGTAAGCGCAGGAATAAAAGGAGATAGAAATGAGGCTAATCCAGCCTACCACTTCATTGCTGATGGCTCTGCTGGTAGTTGTCGCACTCGGACTCGGCTGTGCCACCAAGCAGCATCAGATAACTTCATACGAGGGATGTGTGTCGCAGTGTAGTGCCGAATTAGAACGGTGCATATCAAACTGTAACACCTGGAAGGTTAGGGTTGAACAAAAGGATGAGAAATTTATTCAATGCATCAATAAATGCAACGAGGAAAAGGCTAAGTGTGATCAACTATGCTCGAAGTGGAAAGGTCCCTCTTCTGAGCCCATGCCACAATAGTAAGACCAAGGAGAAAGCGAGGTGCTAATATTCCACCGCTGTGTCTCTTAGCAACGTTGATCAAAAAATAAAAAGGGCATTCCATCCGACTGGATGAGACGCCCTGTTTTGACTTGGCAAAGGCAACCTAGGATACAGTTACATTTACTGCTGAAGGGCCTTTATTGCCCTGCTCCACATCAAAGGTCACGCTGTCGCCCTCATTGAGAGATTTGAAACCGGTCGCATTGATCCCTGAATGGTGAACAAATACGTCCGGACCATCTTCCTGCTCGATGAAACCGTAGCCTTTGCGGTCATCAAACCACTTGACAATTCCATTAGCCATAGTGACACCCTCCTTTCTAAAAATTTCTCATGGTCCCAAACTTGAGGTTGCCACTTTTGACGAATGGAGCTTCCCTCAGAACGAAACCGGGCCGCCAACAAAGACGGCCCTTTATTGATTGGTGTGATTATAGTGATTCTTCAAGAAAAGTCAAATTATACTAGCTTCCTCGACCTTTACTTCCTCTCTATTTGCACTTTGACTCGCGTCCCGTTGCTAACCACATCGTACACTGGCGATAGCCTGCTGAAGGCCTTCAGCCTTTCCAAGTTCTCAGCATCCGTTTTTACTTTGAAATTGACCCGGATCTCCTCATATCCCCTTCTGACTTCATCGGATAACCCCAGGAAGCCACGGAGGTCAATATCTCCCTCCAACTCTGACTCTACTTCATCCACATTGATACCCCGAATCGCAGCGTGGTAGATCATGGTTGTGGTCATGCAAGCCGCCAGTGCATTGAGAAGATGCTCTACAGGATTGGCTCCCCGGTCTTCTCCCGCTAGGAGGGGGGGTTCATCCGCTTCAAGTACAAACGGCTTGCTACGGTAATTCTCTTGACCAGCACCGTAAAAAGAGTTGATGGTTGAACGGTTGTATCCACCGCTGATCCATTGATTGTGAGCTCGGAATTTGGACTTGGCGAGATCAGGTTTTTCCTCTATGGCACCCACCGTGCCTTTAACGGCACCCACATCCACGCCGTTTACCTTTGCCTCTATTGTTTCTGCGGCCTGTCCAGACATTATGTAACCCTCCCACCCGTCCCAGGGTATGGAAAGCACTGAGGCGGGTTGTTTAGTCTCTCACTTTGTAAAAAAATACCTCACCTTTAGAAACTAAACACAGAAGGGTCATTGTCAATATCATAAATAAGTATTTTCCAGATTAATCAACCGGCTCA
>JASFKF010000043.1:0-8339 GCA_050118775.1 Syntrophobacterales bacterium | reverse complement strand
AAACCAGGTTCTCTACCTTGAAAAGACCATAGGGAAACTTGCTGGATTTTCTCTTGGAGATCTTGATGCCGGCCAGCACGGTAGCAGAGGAGATCACATCGGAAAGAGAATGGATCGCATCGGCAAGAAGAGCAATCGAGCCTGAAAGATGGGCCAAAATTACCTTGATGACAACGAGAGAACTATTGATCCCCACAGATAACAAGCCGATTTTTTCACTTTGATCCATAGCCATGAAGACAACTCGTCTGTATTACTCCCGTCTACAGGAGCCCCCTGATGAACAGGGTGGAGTATCGCATCGCTCCTCTTGGCCACAACAGGTATGGCCTGCGCTACTAGATACTTTTTTGGTCAAAAGAGAGGCAGCTGACAGAATTCTGCTCATTCTCTGGCTGCCGCAGTGACCACAGCAGATATCCGTTTCTCTCTCTCCACCCACAAGCAGTTTCTCTGAGACAGCCCCACACTTCTGGCACTGGTATTCATAGATCGGCATAGTAAATTCCCTTAATCCGAGTTAAGCTTCTTTCAGTCCATTTCTTCCAGGATTTTCTTCAGTTGCTCGCCGTGGATAAAGCCATCCACCTGAACCTGTACACTTTTGACTCCCGGAACATTGAGGACTGCTTCTTTGATATTGATGCCCAGTTGAAAACCCAGGGGACATAAGACCGAGGAGGGGCGAAAGGTAAGTTCAACATTTCCGTGCTCATCCACCTTTAAATCGCGAACCAGTCTCATCCGCATCACATCCATACCAGTCTCGGTATCTATTACCTGGGTAAGGCTTTCTTTAATTTTTTTTAGCAAATCCACCAGGCCCACCTCTGGTTAGTGCTCATCGGAAAACGACTGTTTTCGGACTCGCGCCATTAGCCCTTCGACTTCGCTCAGGACAGGCGATGAGCGCTCAGCTTTCAGCTAAATATATATAAATACGGCAAGTTAAGCTGAATACTGACTGCTAAACACCAACAGCTCCAGCCGGAAATATTTGGTTTCCGGATAAACACTAGTTGCCGACTCCTAGAATGTCTGCCAGAGCGATCCAAATCTTTTTGATTTCATCAGCCACGGTGCCATTGCCATACTCAACGATAATTTTTTTCTCCACCAGGGCCTTGGAAACCACCGTATCGTAGGGAATCATCCCAACTAAATTAACTCCTCTTTCCTTACAGTAGCCGCGAATCCTCTCACTCATTTCAGGATTCAGATCGTACTTGTTGATGCAGGCCGCGGCAGGAATATTGAAGTGTTTGGCCAAAGTCGCCACCCTCTCCATATCATGTAGCCCGGGAAGGGTAGGTTCTGTGACGATAAACACCAGGTTGGCCCCGGTAACCGCCGAGATCACCGGGCAGCCAATGCCCGGAGGGCCATCCACGATAATGAGATCCAGCCCTTTTTCCTCGGCTATCAGTTTGGCGTTGTGGCGAACTATGGTAACCAGCATGCCAGAGTTTTCTTCGGCAATACCCAATTTCGCGTGGACAAAGGGACCATAGCGAGTGTTCGACACAAACCACTCGCCGCAGATGTTCTCCTGCATCTCGATGGCCTCAGTGGGGCAGAAGTGGGCACACACCCCACACCCCTCACAATCAATCTTGTCTACCACATAGTCCTGACTTATGGCATCGTAGCGGCAAAGCTCCAGACATTCACCACACTCCACGCATGCGTCAAGATCAATGAAGGCAGTATGCCCGCCGCGAAATGACTCTCGTGACTTAATGCTCGGCTCCAGCAGGATAAAGAGATCCGCTGCATCCACATCCGCATCTGCCAAAACTTTGTTTTTGGCCAGGGCTGCAAAGCAGCCTGCAATGGAGGTCTTACCGGTCCCTCCCTTACCACTGATAATGACAACTTCCTTCACCAAACTACCTTTCGCACTTGCTTGGCCGGTTTAGCCAGTTTAGCCGGTTATGCCCTTTGACATGTCTTCAATCGTTGCAAAAAGCTCTTGAAACTTCTCTTTATATTCAGGGATTACATCAATGATCATCTCTCCCCGTGAGTAGGCCTCGGCGATTTGCCGATCCTCGGGAATCTCCATCAAGATAGGGATGGACCGACCCTCGCAGAACTCTTTGACCGCCAGGTCGCCAATGTCAGAGCGGTTGATCACCACCCCGGCTGGAATTCCCAGTTCAAAGACCACCTCAACCGCCAGTTCAAGGTCGTTGAGGCCGAAGGGAGTGGGCTCAGTGACCAGAATGCAAAAGTCACTCCCCTTTATTGAAGCAATCACCGGACACGAGGTCCCGGGAGGTGAATCAATGATGACCACGCCGTTCACCTTGGCCAGCGCTCGCGCCGCCTTGATCAGCGGGGGCGACATGGCTTCGCCTACCTCGAGACGCCCATGGATAAAACTTAAAGAATGAGACTCCCCCTGTTCCAGAATCCCGATGGACTTTGGTATTTCCGAGATTGCCTCCTCGGGACAGACTTTGCTGCAGCCACCACATCCGTGGCATAGCTCTGGGAAGACCAGCACATGCTTTTTGACCACGACAATGGCGCTGAAGCGGCAAATTTTCGCGCAATCACCACAGTAGGTACACTTGTCAAGATCCACTTCAGGGCGGGGCACGTAGACTTCTTCACTCTGTTCAAAGTGGGGGTTCAAAAAAAGATGACTGTTGGGCTCCTCCACGTCGCAGTCGATTAGCTGGACTCCATTGCCGATGGACTTGGCCAGATTTGTGGCTATGGTGGTTTTACCGGTTCCACCCTTGCCGCTCGCTACCGCAATGATCATCCTAGTGTCCCTCTCTTGTCTGCTGGTCTATCGCCACCTTCGGCCAGAGCTTCTGTCAAAGCCGAATCCTCCACCCCGAAAGCGGCCGCGGCCGCCACCCCGGCAAAATCCTCTCCACCCCGTAAAAACAGGGCTGGGAAAATCATAGCGGGGATCGCCATAACCGGTTCCCCGGCGCCAGGGGAGAAGGGATGGACGGTTGTAGCCGGGACCTCGCATGGGCATGGCGCAAAACCCACGCCCCCTTCCCATCATGGGTCCTATACCTCCCGGTCCGGTTCCGTCAAATCTTGGCATGTTGATCACCTCCTATTTCTTCCTTTCCAGCTTGCTTATTCTCTCCTCAATCCTTTTCATCTGCTCTCGGAGCTTGTCTTTCTGGTCTTTCAACTCCTCCAGCTCATCGGCAGGAGTAACCTGTGGGTCAGAAGAATAGCTCCGGCCCATGGTTCGACCCATGCCCATGCCTCGACCCATTCCCCGGCCCATTCCTCGACCCATTCCTCGACCCATGCCTCGGCCCATTCCTCGGCGCATGCCCCGACCCGCACCCATACCGGTTCCACTGCCTGGGGTGGTTGTGCCGAAATTGGCATCCACCGAGGGGCCAGTGGCTTCCTGTAGTTGGCCTTCCTTATATTGCTTTAGAGCTTGGCGCACGGTTCCTGCCACTCCGAGATAGACCTTCAAGCCGGTGGCCGCCAGAGTATCAGCGGCATTGGGACCCAGATTCCCGGTTATCACCGCATCAACTCCCGAGTTGGCTACCATTTGAGCAGCCTGGATCCCCGCACCACCGCTCATCATAGCGGCCTCGTTGTCGAGCACTTCCAACTCTTCGGTTGCCGGATCAACCACTACAAAGCATTGACAGCGACCAAAGCGTGGATCAACCTCGGCGTCGAGATCCGGGCCGGTTGATGAAATTGCAATTCTCATAATGATTCCTTCCTTGTTAAACTAAGGACTTAGCTATTTGACTAACTAGTGTCCATCCCGAAATCCAAGATTCCCGGATGGAGCTTTCAGCATTCGGCAATCAGCAGTCAGCTTAACTCATTGGTTTTATAAATATCTTACTGACGGCTGAGCGTCCCGCCCCGGCGGGACTGATCGCGCTAATCTGAAAACGGCGGTTTTCGGATGAGCACTAACTAATGGTCGCAGATATTCTGACCCGCAATCAAGGTTCCCTGCAGATATTGCTCTACAAGTGTTTCTGGCGGGGAACTGGGAGCCCCGACAGTCACCTCAATACCCTTCTCACTGAAGAGACCAAGCGCTCTCCGCCCCATACCGCCGGCTATCACCACCTTTACTCCCAACTCGGCCAACCACTTAGGCAGGACTCCAGGTTCATGGGGTGGCGGGGTATGCAGTTTCTTGTCCTTGATTTGACCATCCTCTGTCTCAATAATGGCAAACTGCTGGCAATGGCCGAAGTGAGCACAAAGCACACCCTCTGCCAATGGGATAGCAAACTTCATATCTTTCCTCCTTTTTTCCAAGTTTTTGGATTTTCTCAAATTGCTCATTGGTAAGTCTCACTAATTTCGCCGCGTCTCCGTTTCGCCGTATCGTTGTGTCTCTCCCCTCAGGCCCAGTGTCCCTCCACGTTAGCGTCTTTTGCATGTTCAAACTCGTCCCGAAGGTAAGACTGGATGGCATCCTCTATTTTGCCGCTGACTCCGACAACAACCTGGATCCCTGCGGCCTGTAGGGTCTTGAACGCCTTGGGGCCACAGTTACCGGTGAGAACTACCTCCGGCTCGTGGTTCACCACGTTCTGTGCCGCCTGAATACCAGCACCCTGGGGAAGACTAAGGTTTTGCTCATTTTCTACCACCTTAAACCGCATAGTCTCAGTATCCACAAGCAGGAAGTGTTTGGCCCTGCCGAAACGAGGGTCCACATCACCTTGAAGATCGTTTCCCTGAGCTGTAACCGCGATAACCATTGGTTATTTCTCCAAATCTGAGTGAACTGCTGAAGCAATTTCACCTGCCTTCCGCTCCATTGCCTTGATTACCTCTTGAGATAGCCTGATAAAGGCTGTTTTGACCGCTGAAGGTTCAGGGTCGGTGACAAAAGGTGTTCCCGCATCGCATCTGATTACCATCATTGGATCGATGGGTATATGTCCCAAGTAGGCTACTCCCAGTTCGCGCGCAGCCCTGGCGCCACCACCGACCTTGAACAGATCGATCTTCTCACCGCACTTAGGGCAGGCCATACCGCTCATGTTTTCTATAATCCCCAATACAGGAACATTGATGAGCCTGCTAAAATTTACCGCTTTTCTGGAATCCAGTAGGGCCACATCCTGGGGGGTAGTAACTATGATCGAGCCGTCCACATTCTTGATCAGGTGGGCAACACTGAGAGGCTCATCCCCGGTTCCTGGTGGAAGATCGACCACTAGATAATCAAGGTCACCCCAATGTACATCCCCAAGAAACTGCTTGATGGCCCTGTGCTTCAGTGGGCCCCGCCAGACTATGGCCTTGTCAGGGTCTTGCGACAGCAGTCCCATGGATACAGCCTTTAAACCCTTGAGCACCTGTATGGGCGCGACCCCATGTTTATGTCCTAGCAAAGACCTGTTATCCACCCCACACATTCTTGGGATGTCAGGACCATGGATATCTGCATCTAAAATTCCCACCTCATAACCTTCTAAGGCAAGTGAGGCCGCCAGATTGACGCTCACCGTACTCTTACCCACTCCTCCCTTACCACTCATCACCATGATTTTGTTCTTGATGTGAGACAATCTCTGGGCCAACCGCCTATCCTCCTCATGCTCCTCCTTTTCTTTTGTGGAGCAGGTCTTTTCCTCTTCGCAGCCGCTGCAGCTTTTAGTCACTTCGCACTTTCCCTTTTCCATATCTATATCCTTCTGATCAACCACTCACCTACGTTATAGTCAGTCGTCACCCCCAGCGATTATTCCTCCCCAGCTTCGATCTCGCTGAGTCTCTGTTCGATAGCGTTTAGTTCTTCCTTCAGCCAGGCGGCCTCTTCCCTGAGTACAGCCAGTTCGTCTTCCTGGGAATAAGGCGGGCCATAGTCTGATTCCCACGGTCCGTAGTAACCTCCCCACGGAGGGGGGTACATCCGCCCCCACCGAGGCATACCGCCTGCCCAGTAGCGGTGCCGCCATCCCCTGCCCCAGCCTCGGCCATACCCTCGGCCGTAGCCCCAGAACCGCTGGCCGCCACCATAATAACCGCGGGAGCCACACAACCCGCGGCCCCATCCTGTCATAGGGCCCATCCCTGCAGGTCCTGTTCGATCAAATCCCGGCATGATTCATACCTCCTCTTTTAAGGCAAGTACCTTCTGCCCCGAAAACGTCTTTGCCTCTGTCTTGGTCTGCGTCCCTCTGGACAGCACCCCATTCCCGGGGTTAGCTGCCCATTCCTAAAAGCAGCCAGGGCATCATTAGCTTCACCTATAATCCCCCATATTACTTGGATACCCTGTGATCGAAAAAGATCTTGAAAGTGGTTGTTCATCCCACCGCTAATCACTACCTCTACCCCCTCTTTGCCGAGAACCACGGGGATCTGTTCAGGGTAATAATCATTAGTCTCCAGAGTCTTCCTATGGATTTCCTGGTGGTCACTCACCTCCACCACCATGACCCCCTGACTGTACCCGAATCTGGGGGAGACTCTCGTGCCGTAAAGCATAATGGCCACTTTCATCTTCCACTCCTGGAGTTAAAGGGAAGAAAATCTCTCACCCCATAACTTCTAGCCACCTCTCAAAGGGGCAACATGCGTGCCAAATGGCCATTTATTGATTAAGCTACTTAATTTACAAGATAATTACCAAAAATTGCTTGAAGCGCTTGGAAGGAAAAAGTAAAGGGGTTGTTGCATCATTGCAACTCAAGACTTATAATTGCTTATCAGGAAAGCAATTATATTTTTTTGCATTTTTGCAACAAGATTATTTATCCGCAACATTTGTTGGAAAACTTCGGTAAACAGAGGAAGGTGAATGACCCAGAAACAAAACTATTCAACCATGCAGGATGATTCCTCCTGGACTAACCTCATATTAGATAGTATCGCTGACGGAGTCTTTACCGTCGATCATCAGGGGCGGATTACCTCTTTCAACAAAGCTGCAGAGAGAATCACTGGTTTTTCCAAGGATGAAGCCATTGGCCAATACTGCCACGAGATCTTCAGGGCCAACACCTGCTTTGAGGCCTGCCCATTGAAGCATACCGCTGAGACCACGGAGACCATCATTAATCTGGAAGTCAATATCCTCAACCGCGACAACAAAGAAATTCCCATCAGCATCTCCACAGCAGTCGTCAAGGATCATGAGGGAAAGGTGGTGGGAGCGGTGGAGACCTTCCGCGACCTCTCTCTAATCAAAGAACTGCACAAAGAGATCTACAAACAATACTCATTCCAGGATATTCTGGGGCGCTCCAAACCAATGCTTAAACTTTTCCAGATATTACCTGACATAGCTCAGAGCGACGCCACTGTACTTATAGAGGGAGAAAGCGGTACAGGAAAGGAACTCTTTGCCACGGCGGTCCATAACCTGAGCAGCCGCCAAAACAAGCCCTTTATCAAAGTAAACTGCGCCGCCCTTCCAGAGACCCTACTGGAATCTGAGCTTTTTGGTTACAAGAGAGGGGCTTTCACAGACGCAAAAAGGGATAAACCCGGACGCTTTCGCCAAGCACACGGCGGGACTATTTTCTTGGATGAAATAGGTGACATGAGCAAGGGAACTCAGGTGAAATTGCTTCGAGTTCTCGAGCAGAAAGAGTACGAACCCCTCGGCAGTAACAAAACAGAGAAGGTTGATGTACGAATCATTGCTGCCACAAACAGGGACCTTATGGAGATGATGCATCGCAGGGAGTTTCGTGAAGACCTCTTCTTTCGCATCAACGTTATCCGGCTCAGTATTCCGCCATTGCGAGAGCGGCGCGAAGACATTCCCCTGCTCCTTGATCACTTCATTGAGCGCATTAATCTTAAGCAGTCTAAACAGATTAAGAAAGTCTCCTCCTCAGCCCTGAAAACCCTCTTTGATTATGATTTTCCGGGCAATGTCCGTGAGCTGGAAAACATTATCGAGCACGCAACCATCCTGACGAAGGGAATCGAGATTCAATCCAGACATCTTCCCTCTTACCTGGCGCGCAAGCATGAACCATCTTCTGCTGCCGCCAGTCTCCCCGAAGGAGAGGACATGTCCGTCCTCGATAATGTGGAGCGCGATTTAATCGTTCGAGCACTAGAACGACATAGGGGACGCACCGCAGCAGCAGCGAAAGAACTTGGGGTCCACCGTTCCACCCTCTGGCGCAAGATTAAGCGTTACGGGATCTCCACCCGATGACCGTGTCCCAGAAATAACTTGGCATCAAATTAGCAAAAATCGTTGCAAAATTGCTACATTTTCTTTCCAAAATGTTGCAAAGTAGCTACTTTCCTGGGGTGATTCGCCAAAAGGATCATATATTCCATACCTTCCTGAAGTGGACTCCCCAAAGGCAACACCTTTGTCCAACAGTAAACATCCA
>JASFKF010000042.1:0-8384 GCA_050118775.1 Syntrophobacterales bacterium | reverse complement strand
GTTTACGCATTGATTAATCAACTAATTAACTACAAGAGAGAACGGCATGCAACTAACAAAACAGCAAACCCGGGTCTATAGGTACCTGGAGACCTATCTTCGTCGGAAAGGTAGGCCGCCCTCTTACCAAGAAATCCAGGACTACTTTGGCTTTCGTTCCTTAAACTCAGTGGTCAAGCACCTCAAACAGCTTGAACGCAAGGGCTATCTGGAGAGTCCCTGGGGCAACCAGAAACGGGCTTTTCGCCTTTTACCCCTGCGAACAACTGCGGCTACCATACCCTTTCTCGGGAGAGTAGCTGCTGGAGCCCCCATCGAGGCTGTGGAGATGACCGAAGCAGTGGAAGTGCCAGAGAGCCTGCTTGCCGGCGGTAACAACTTCGCCCTTCAAGTGCAAGGGGAGTCCATGATCGACGAGGGAATCCGCGACGGGGATGTGCTCATAATCCGAAAACAAGATCATGCTAACAACGGTCAGACCGTGGTGGCACAGATCGAAGGGGAGGCCACCATAAAGAAGTTTTACCAGCGGGACGGCAGGGTGGAACTACGACCGGCGAATGAGGAAGTGAAACCTCTCGTGGTTCCAGCCGAAAAGGTGGAAATCATCGGCGTGGTTGTGGGACTAGTCCGGCATTATAAAAGATAACGCAAAGCGGACAGCTAGCAGCTGGCAGCAGACAGCAGGCAGGAAGCTAGGGGTAAACGGTAAATGGTAAACGGTAAACGGATCAAATAGGAGGGGCACCATGGCAAGAAGACCGCACAAGAAACTCGATGCATGGCTAAAGGCTATTGAATTAACAGTTGAAACCTATCGGCAAACAGAACGGCTGCCAGGCGATGAGAAATTTGGACTAATCTCACAGATGCGCAGAGCAGCAGTATCCATTGCCAGTAATATCGCGGAAGGCGATGCTAGAGATACTAAGAAAGATTTCATTAGATTCCTGCACAACGCAAAGGGATCTCTTTCTGAACTCGATACGCAGGTGGTCATCTGTATTCAACTAGGCTACCTGTCTGGTGATGACTGCGAAATATTAAATGAACACATAAAGAGGGAAAGCAAGCTTCTCACTGGGCTCATCAGATACTTGAAGAAATAGACGGAATGGCCGATTAAATCTTTAGGTGTTTGCCTTTCACCATTTACTGTTTCAACAATAACAGCCGTTTACCGTTCACGACATAACGACTTGAACGACTTCTACGAAAATGAACCGTGAAATATTACATATCGATATCCGTAATTTTTGCATTGCCCTGGAACGGCAACGACGGCCTGATCTGAGGGAATGGCCGGTAGTGGTCGCGCCGGGTCAGGGGCGAACCGTGGTTCAGGCTGCCTCTCCTGAGGCCCGGGAGGAAGGCATACATCCGGGCATGCTCGTGGCTCGGGCCCGACAGTATTGCCGCCGTCTTACTGTTCTGCCCCCGGATTTTCCCCTCTATCGGCAAGCCCAGGAAAAGATAGTGACTGCTTTAGGAGGGTTTTCGCCCTTGGTAGAGCCGACTTCTTGGGGACATTTCTTTGTTGACGCCACCGGGACCCGTCGTCTCTGGGGGGGATTGCTCGATAGGGCTGATCGGATGCGACGATTGGTGGCTACAGAATTTCAACTGGAAACTGCTGTGGGTGTAGCCAGCAACAAACTGGTGAGCCGGATTGCCTCCCGGGTGGTGAAGGTTCGGGACTTGTGTGATGTTTTCCCCGGACTGGAGGCTTCTTTCCTTGCGCCTCTGGCGGTAAATGTGCTTCCCGGTGTAGGGGAAGTGACCACCACCAGATTGGTAAACGAGCTTAATCTTCGAACTGCGGGAGAATTGGCCCACGTCTCCCCAGTGCTTTTGAGTCAGATATTTGGAGCCGCAGGGCAAAGGCTTCGGAGTATGGCTTTGGGAGAAGATCCTTCACCGGTGGTCACGCCCAAATCCGCGCCCATGTTACGGGAAGAGGTCCAGTTGCCGGAAGATGAGAATCACCGGCATAGGTTGTTGGGTTATCTCTATGAACTCGTTGAAGCACTGGGCCGCCGTTTGCGTTGCCAAAATCGCTGTCCCGGCGAACTGACCCTAACCGCGACCTATGCTGATGGTGTTCAGGCGAGGGCACGGGAGCGACTTCCTGTTGCCGGCTGTGAATTTCATTTGGACAGTTTTCTATATCAGGTAGCGTTGCACCTTTTTGCTCGGGCTGTTCAGCGACGTATACGCTTAAGACGCTTGTCTCTAAACGTCGCTCATCTTCAGACCCCTTTCGGCCAACTGGCTCTATTCCCCTGGGATGACCCCAACCGGAGCAAAGAGGTCAAGCTACTACGGGCTGTCGACCGAATCCGCCACCAGTTTGGTAATGGGGCGGTCTATTATGGACGCACTGCACAAGAATCAGCTGGCAGGTAGTTAATTAGAGGATTAGTTAATTAGAGAATTAGGAAATTAGAGAATTAGGTTAATAGTTCAAATACTGAACCGCTCACGGCTTACTGCTTGCCGCTTACTTTAAGTGTTAGCGGTTTCTACGACTTCTACGATTTCTACGGTTTTTACGATTTCTACGACTACGATAAAGAATCTATAGGTCGGATGGTTCTCGTATCCAGCGGGGTTCATCTGACAATCAACTAATTGACGAATCGACAATGTTCGTACACTTACACACCCACTCCTGTTACTCATTAATGCGTGGTGCCAGTCAGTTGGAAGAACTGGTCACAGCAGCGCGCCGCCTCGGTATGACCCATCTGGCCATCACTGATACCAATGGCTTCTATGGCCTCCCCAATTTTCTTGAAATAGCCAGAAAACATAATATCGCTCCCATTGTGGGAGTCCAGGTAACCGCCCGGGACGGAGAAGCGGTACTGCTGGCCAGGACCCCTGAAGTCTATCCTTACCTGAGCGAACTGGTAAGTAGGCGACATCTTGAGGAGACTTTTTCTCTGACTCCAGCTCTGACTTCCGGTCTTCCCGGCTTGGCTGTGCTCAGTTCCGATTTAGAGCTGCTCTCGGGGTTACAAGGGTGTGGAGAGCTCTATGTGGAAATACATCCTGGTTCAGAAGGGGAGGGGCCTTTAAGATTTGCCCGGGAACGTCAGTTACCCAGGGTGGCAACCAATGAAGTCTACTTCGCCGATCCGCAAGGCTATTCCTTGCACCGATTGCTGCGCGCCATTGATTTGAACACCACCCTCGCCGATTTACCCGAGGATGAAGTGGTCCAGCCGGGGCAGTGGTTGAAATCTACCGAACAAATGGCAGCCCACTTTCCCCATTGTCCGGAGGCCATGGCTGAAGCCATCCACCTTGCTCATCGCTGCCACACGGACTGGAACTTTAGTGGTCAAATATTTCCTCACTACCGGGACCAGGAGCGGGATCACTTTCAACTTTTACGAGAAAAATGTTTGGCAGGAGTGAATTGGCGCTACGGTAGTATGAATCCAGCAGTGGCCCAGCGTTTGGAAGAAGAGCTTTCCCTTATCCGGGACAAAGGTTTCACCGACTACTTCTTGATTGTAGCAGACATTGTCCAGGATGCACCAATCACCTGTGGACGGGGCAGTGCTGCTGCCAGCCTGGTGAGCTATCTTCTCGGCATTACCCACGTTGATCCCATCCGCCACCAGCTTTTTTTTGGCCGCTTTCTCAGTCCCAATCGGCGAGATTTTCCCGACATTGACGTGGATTTCCCCTGGGATGAGCGGGATGAAATACTCGACTCGGTGGAACGTGCCTATGGCAGTGAACGAACCGCCATGGTGGCCAATCACGTAGGTTTTCGCAGTCGGGCTGCTGTTCGGGAGGTGGCCAAGGTATATGGAATACCACCGGCGGAAATCAAAGAGGTAACCAGGCGGCTTTCCTTTTTCAGTCGCCCCACAAAGATCCCGAAGCGAATGGCCCGCCACCCCAAATTCAGGAATTTCCTCCTGGAACCCCCATGGCCTGAAATCCTCCAACTAGCCGGTCGTCTGTCAGGTATTCCCCGCCATCTTTCCGTGCATTGTGGCGGTACTATTATTGTTCCAGATCAGGTTCAGCGCTATGTACCTGTGCAGCGGGCCGCTAAAGGAGTGCGAGTGATTCAGTGGGAAAAGGATCAAGCCGAAGCGGCAGGTTTGGTGAAGATCGATCTATTGGGTAATCGCTCTTTGGCTGTGATTCGTGACACTCTTGCTGCCATTCGCCAAAACACCGGCAGAAATATCTCTTATGCCCATCTCAACCCTGTTGATGATTCTACCACCCAGAGGCTGATGGCCAGGGGTGAGACCATGGGTGTTTTTTACGTGGAATCACCTGCCATACGTCAGTTACAGCAAATGACCGGGCGGGGTGACTACGAGCATTTGGTCATTCACTCGTCCATTATTCGCCCGGCAGCCAACCGCTACATTTTGGAATATGTGCGACGCCTCAAAGGTGGATCATACAGGAGTTTACATCCACTTCTGGATGAGGTGCTCGCTGAGAACTATGGCATCATGGTGTACCAGGAGGACGTCTCCCAGATTGCCATGAAACTAGCTGGGTTCGATCCTGCCGAGGCTGACACATTACGGAAGATTATATCCTGGAAAAGTAAAGAACGACTGGCCGACTATCGCACCCGCTTTTATGAAGGCAGCCTCCAAAGAGGGGTGAGCCGCGAGGTAAGCGAAGCTGTTTGGGAAATGATCGAATCTTTCGGGGGTTACAGTTTTTGCAAGCCCCACTCGGCCAGCTATGCCCTGGTGAGTTTCAAATCAGCTTATCTCAAGGTACATTATCCTGCCGAGTTCATGGCAGCGGTGATTTCCAATGGCGGGGGATACTACTCGACCTTTGCCTATATTTCCGAGGCCAAGCGGATGGGGTTACAGGTGCTGGGACCGGATATCAACGATAGCACCATCAAATACCAGGGCAAGGATCGAACTTTGCGGGTGGGCTTGATGCAGCTTCAAGGATTTCCTCGTGATCTAGCTGAGACCATTGTGAGAGAACGGCTTGAGAAAGGGCTTTTTAACTCCCTGGACGACTTTTGTAACCGAGTCAACCCAGAACCAACTGCAGCTCGAATATTAGTTCAAAGTGGGGCTTTAGACAGCGTTTCGGGTGGGCTCAATCGGCCGCAAATGCTCTGGCGGTTTTACGGTGAATCGAAAGATCAAGCCGTTGGCCAATCCTTTTCCCTCGTGCCTCTTGCCATTGATCCATCCCAATGGCCCCGGGTGGAAGACTATGACCGCTCTACCAAGCTGTCTCATGAAAGGGAGACCCTGGGTTTCATACTTTCGGTCCACCCTTTGAGGATTTATGGTCGAAAAATTGCCTCCAGTGGGCGAAAAATTGTTCCGGCTAATAAACTCTCCAGATACATGGGCCAAAGAGTGACCCTTGCAGCATGGTCCATAACCGGAAAAGAGGTAGTTACTAAAAAGGGCGACCCCATGGAGTTCGTCTCCTTCGAGGATGAGACCGCCATCTTCGAGACCACCTTTTTCCCCAAAGCCTACCAACGCTTCTGCCAAATACTGGATATGAACCGCGCCTACCTCCTCACCGGCCGAGTTCAAGAACAATACGGTACGGTCAGCCTTAACGTCGAGTACATCCAACGATTGTGAGATCAGGGCGAGACGGGCGAGACGCGAGGACGGGCAAAGAAAACAGATGACAAAGGTTCCCCTGTAGGAGCGGCTTTTAGCCGCGATCCTTACGGATAACGATATAACTAACAAGATCTCGCACCGTTTACCGTTTACGGTTTACCGTTCACGACATAACGACTTCAAAGACCTTCACTATTTTTACTACTTTGACTATAAACCTGTAGGTCGGATGGTTTCGCGGAGCGGGTTCATCCGACAACAATCTATCTAACGCCTTTCACTATTTACTGTTCACCGTTTACCGTTTACTATTCACCATTTGCTGATTAACTAAGTCTGCGAGTGTAAAAAATGATCGCTTCCCGAATCACTTCTGGAATAAAAAAACACTCTCTTTCCATAAAGTTCAGCTTGTGCACTTTTTCCTTCACCAGTGCACTCTTGATGCTCCATTTTTTCCTTCCGGTCTACATGAAGGCCCAAGGTCTCACTGATGCCCAAATCGGGACTGTATTCGGGCTCTTGTCTATCTCTACCTTGGCGCTCATGCTTCCCTTGGGCGTGCTTTCTGATCTGTTTTCACCACGACGTCTTGTGTTCCTGGGTGCTTGCATATTTGTTTTATTTGCCGGCCTAATTCTCTCGGCCAAAAGCTACTGGCAATTCCTCCTGGTTGCCCCATTGGGTGGGGTGGCCAGCTCAACATTCCATATCGTTTTGTACGCGCTATTTTTGAAGGTTATAGACAAAAATCAAGTGGGTAAGAAAATCGCTTTTTACCAGTCAGGCATGTATCTGGGGCTGGGTGTGGGTCCGGCAATTGGCGGAGTCCTGATAGGTGAAGGAAACTTTGGTGCCCTGCTAATGGGAGTCTTAGTTGCTGGTTTTATTGTCATTGCACTGGTTCTTAGACTGCCCGAAAGTGAGACCATCCGCTTGGATATAGGTGGATACCGGCGAGATTTAGGTCATGGCCGAATTCTTCTTTTTCTCCTTCTAGCCTTTATATATCCTACCCATTTTGGGGTCGAGCAGACGAGTTTCACCTTACTACTCAAGGAAAATCTCTTTTTTTCTCCAGCTCGTATTGGCTTGGTCTATCTGGCCATTGGCACGTGGATGGCTATTCTCGCGCCTTTAGCAGGTCACCGGTTTGATGCAAGTCAGAGCCTGCGTGCTCTTCTACTGGGTGGACTAATTATCTCTGGTACTTTTCAGATACTCACTGCCGTAGTTGATTCTTTTGGGCACATGGTTGTTGTTCGGCTACTTCATACAGTAGGTGATGTGCTGATGATTCTCTCCATAGGGGTAATGACCGCTGCTTTCTTCCCCGAGGCCAGGATGGGAGGCAACTCAGCAGTTGTTGTTGCTACTCGTACCTGTGGAGTGTTTACTGGTAATCTAGGATCTGGTTTCATCAACGGCGCCCTAGGATACGGTTACAGTTTTGCCATCAGTGGAAGCGTACTCCTTATTTTTGTACTCTTGACAGGCAGTGCGATTGGACGCCTCCTGACGGTCCAGAACCAGCGAAGTGAAACAGGAGAGAAAGACGAGAAAAGGGGACAGACGACAGAAAGCAGCAGGCAGAGATCAGAGATCTGAGGTCAGAAGTCAGCGAGTTAAAGGCTAAGTCTTTCTGTATGGCAGATAACAAATAACCAATAACATCTCGTACGGTTAACCGTTTACCGTTCACCGTTTACGGTTTGTACGATTTGCCTACTCGACCATTTGACCAGTCGACCAATCAACCATTTGACTAATTACCGTGACTCCTCCAGATACCAACTATAGGTTTGCTTTATACCATCCTTGAGGGAAATCTTAGCCTTCCAGCCAAGCAGGGCCATCCGAGCTACATCCATGAGCTTCCTCGGTGTTCCGTCAGGTTTTGTAGTGTCGAAGACAATCTCACCGTGGAAACCCACAATGTCTTTTATGATCATGGCCAACTCTTGAATGGAGATGTCTTTGCCCCAGCCAATGTTGATTAGAGGAAAGCGGTTAGCGGTGAGCAGCGAGCGGAGTTTCTTTTGTTCGAGGAACATCAGAAAGAGGCAAGCGTCAGCCAGGTCGTCAACATGGAGAAACTCCCGTCTTGGTGAGCCGGTGCCCCAGAGGACAGCGGCAGGTTTGGATTGGTAAACGGTAAGCGGTGAGCGGTAAACAGTCGGGACTTTTTCACCATAACCGTTGAGCTCTGTAAGGGAAATTAAAGTGGCTAAAACATCTTCAGGGATGGGGCCGTAGTGTGATTCGTCTTTTTGGATGGTTTGCCATTCGCCCTGGGTGGCAAGTTTAGCCAGGTGGAATTTGCGTATCAGGGCTGGCAGTACGTGGCTGCTTTCCAGATCGAAGTTGTCGTTCGGGCCATACAAGTTGGTGGGCATAACCGAAATGAAGCTTGTGCCATACTGACGATTATAGGACTGACACATCTCGACCCCCGCTATCTTGGCCACGGCATAAGGCTCGTTTGTGGCCTCGAGGGGGCCGGTCAGCAGGTACTCTTCTTTCATCGGTTGACCGCACTCTCTGGGATAGATGCAGGATGAACCGAGAAAAAGGAGACGTTTTGCTCCAGTTTTCCAGGCAGCGTGGATGACATTAATTTGGATTGTCAGATTGTTATAAATAAATTCTGCCGGGTATGTCTCGTTGGCCCATATCCCCCCGACTTTTGCTGCTGCAAGAAACACATACTCGGGCTTTTCCGTCTCAAAAAATGATTCTACTTCTGCCTGGCGCTCTAGATTCAACTCTCCATGAGTACGAGTA